>JACMJB010000200.1 GCA_014380815.1 Armatimonadota bacterium | reverse complement strand
GAGTACAAGATGATGCGGCGGCAGGCGGTGTCCGGCATCAACGATGCCCCCTATGTTCGCGTCATGGGGTTCGGCGACGCAAGTGTCCCTGCCGGAAAGCCGCACCTTGTTGCCGTGACACTGACGCCGGGCATCCTTCGCCGCGATAATTTCCAGGAGATGGGCACGGAAACGTTCTACTTCCGCCGGGTCTCAGGCGGCGGCTTTCGCATCGTCGGCTGGCAGTACCCCGAGAGATTGCGGTCCAACTGGCGTCGCCAGTGGCTCGGAAAGCAGAAGGGGAATTAAACATGCTGGCTGCTTGAACCGCTGGTCCAACCCCGCGCAGATGCGCCCCAGAAGGGGAAGAAACCTGAACGTGCGTGCTGCAATCCGTTTCGTAAGGCGACCGCAGCTTCATCAGGCCGTTTACGGCGCAGCCGCTGGCGGTGGACTGAGAACAGCAGACCTCTTACTTCCCCCTTCGGTCAATACCTGCTTCACCGGAATTCCTTCGGCGTTGAACCAGATGTCGGTACGCGCGCCGGAACCCTTGACAGCAAGCAGCGAGTAGTGGCGGCATAGCGGAGCAAGTCCTGCCGAAAGCATCACGGTTTCATCGGCGTGCCGCAAGACGTTTACCGCCTGCGGCTCGGGCTTTCCGTCTGACCCGCCAATCAGTACCGTTTCGATGCGCCGGGTTTCTCCCATACTCAGTTTCAGTCGTTCCAGAAGAGGAAACAGAAAGTAGTCGGACGCGAGCAGCGGCGAGCGGAGCGCGGTCTGAGGTGCGAATGTTCCTGTTGTTCGGGTAACGACCTTCGCCTTCCGCGCTGCGCTTGCCTTCAGTCGACCCGCTTCGATCTGGTACGTCTCCACCGTTGGAAGAAGGACAAATGGGTCGAGCACCGTTTGCAGGGGAGCAAAGTCCGACTGCCACTGACCGGTTTGCAGGAGGGGAAATCTGCCGAATCCCGGCTGTCGGCGCTGCGCCATAAACCGGTACGTTCCGTTTTCACGGGTGATCAGGAACTCTTCGCTCCCATCGCCGTACTGCTCGTAAAACAAATTGTAGCGCCCACGGGCGACGACCTCACCGGGCAGTTTGAGGCGCATCGACCGGTTGGGATCGGGGGAGCGAGCGAGGATGTCTTCCCGCGCCTCCGCCAGGAATTTGTCAAGGGCAGCCCGGCTGAAATATCTGCCGCGCGCAAACACCGCCTCGATCTGCGCTGCATTACGCACATCCAGAAGGGGGTTCCTGCGCGTCAGAATAAGGGATGCACTTTTGCCCTCCTCAACGGCCCCCAGACGGTCCTCCACCCCCAGGAAACGGGCAGGTGCAAGGGTTGCCGCGCGCAGCACCTCCACAGGCCGCAGCCCAGCCTCCTGCCAGAGCCGCATCTCCTGGTGAACCCCAAACCCCGCCAGCACGCCGGGATTGGCAAGGTCCGTTCCGACCAGCAGGGGAACGCCGGCCCGGCTAAGTTCAACGACCATCTGCTGAAGGCTTGGGAACGCTGACGCCAGCGAGCGCCCGTAGGTGGCGTACTGCGGCGGAATGGTTCCCCAGCCCCGCCGGTCATCGGGGAGGGCGTAAATTCCCCACAGCGCTCGGGTGGCCGGGTCCAGGATGCGAGCCTGCCCCGCGTGGAGGATCAGCGTCGGACACTGCGCTATTCCCGCTGCCGCCATCTTTCGGAGTTCAATCTGCAGCCGCGCCTTGTCCACCTCAGGGTACCGCGCCCAGATACCCCCTTCGTACTCGTCAGGGAGCGGCTTAAAGTCGGGCACCAGGACGGAGAGCAGCGGACCGAAACGGCTGAGGTGCTCCACGCCCTGCTGCCCATCCGCCACCGCCTCCTGCAGTGTCAACGCGTCCGGGACATGTCCGACCACCTTGAGCTTCAGCCGTTTGGCCTCGTCGCAGATGGCACGATGCACCTCGGGTTTGAGCAGGGAGTAGACTTTTATCTGGTCCACCCCGGAGGCTTTGAGCTTCCGAACCGCCGCACGGCCCTGCTCCGGCGTACCGCACCGCTCCGACCAGGCGTGGTAGGGTGGGTCGCCGTCCAGAATGGTGCCAACACAGGCCATCTCTAAACCGAAAAGTTCGCCGCGTCGCGCCCGTTCGCGCTGGGCAACCCGTTCCGCGGTTGCGCCGCCCATATCGCGCACAAAGGTGACGCCATTGGCGACCAGCATCCGGGCATCCCGGTTCGGGTTGTTGAGATGGACGTGGCTGTCGAACAGCCCCGGCATCAGGAACATCCCCTTGCCGTTTATGACCGTCGAGGAGAACAAGACCTTACCTTTTCCTGGAGGGACAATCTTTGAAGCAGCGATGCGCATGATGCGCCCGCCCGAAATCGTCACGGTCCGGTCCGGCAGCACACGGCCCGCTTTTACATCCACCACAGAAACATGCGAAATGATAAAAGTAGGGCGGGTGGGGCGGGGCTGCGCCGGGGGGCGAGCATAAGCGGGCGGGCATACAAAGGTTACAATCCCTATGATTGCAGCCTGGAGGCACTTGAAGGGGGCATTGAACGGCATGACGGCCTCTTTCTAAAACAACGATACCCAAATTTGGGTATGACGGGGCAAAAAAATGATGGCTACCGGCGTTCCGGCCAGTCGGGAACCGTGCGGAGCAGGGTGTCATTCCACTTGATCTCAGCCTCGATGCGGGCGAGGCTGTGGTGCATACCAAGCGGGACCCACGGGTGCAGATCAGGGTACTGCTTCAGGTCTTCAAAGCCTTCAAACCAGTCTGCGCGGGCTTTGAGCAGTCGTTCGTGCCGCTCTCGAAGAAGCGCAGCGCGCTCCGGAGACGGCAGATGATCCAAAAATGCAAGCGCCATGTCGATTTCGCGGCCCTCGGTGGGAGCAGTGCGGCAGGTCTCCCGAAGCAGCTCCAAAAACGCATCGCGGCCTGCGGCGGTGACGGAATAAACATAGCGGGGACGATTGTTCTCGGATAGCTCGACAGGGCGCTCCTCAATCAGGTCCTCCTCCTGCAGTCTGGCAAGGGCATGATAAATGGAGCCGTCTCGGATGCGCGCCCAGCGCTCAATACCCCACAGCTTCGCGGTAGCCTTGATTTCATAGCCGTGCGTGTCCCCCCTGCTTATCAATCCCAGCACAAACAATTTAACCGACATAAAATTGTTCCCCGATGACAGCAGTTCCAAATGAGATAAGGCAATACTAAAAATTGAGTATACCGCAGGTCTATGGCGAGACGATCCTCGTTTTTTGATTTCATCTACGGGGGCTGGGGCGGTGAAGGCTTCTTATTTGATTTTCTCCCGATAGCAGCGAAGCGCCCACTGCTGGGAGGCGAACGCGATCTCATCGGGGTCAATGCCGGAGGGGTCGCGCCACTCGCTGCCCGCGATCTCGGATGCCTGCAGGGTCAGCGGTTTGTCGTTTGGAGCGACCACACGGCACAGATAGAAGAAATCGAGGACCGGGTAGGTGATCTCTTTATACGCGTACAGATTGGTATGGGAGCAGAGATAATCGGTCACCTCCACAGAGAGACCGACCTCCTCCCTGACCTCGCGGCGCAGGCCGGATTCCGCATCCTCGCCCGGGTCCGCGAAACCGCCGGGAAACGCGAGCAGTCCCTTCGACGGCTCTTTAGCCCGGCGCACGAGCAGAAGTCGTCCGTCGGCATCCGTGATCAGCCCGCCGAACGCGCAGGCGATATTGAAGTAGAGCGTGAAACCGCAGTTTGCGCAGACAAACGCCCTGTTGTGACTGTTCCCCGCCGACGACGCCCCGCAGCGGGGGCAGTGGGCGAAAGAGTCTCGGGGGCCGGGGATCGAACCAGGGACGGCGGGGTTTTCCATACCGCTCATGGTACCTTAAAGGCGAATGCGGACGGAAAACGTTCTATGAAAACAAGACCGAGGTTGATTTTCGCCACTCTCTTTCTTCTCGGTATCTGGTCGCTCGCGCTTTCCGGGTGCGGCGGCAGCGGCACGTTTCGGGATCAGGACGGGTATATCCAGAACCCTCCCGCATCGCCGTCGCCCACAGCGTCAGCTTCCCTTTAGCGCCCCGAGACATCCGACCGATACAGCCGTGATGGTGCAAAATATACAGACCCCGCGCCTTACCCTGATCCCGATGACCGCCGCGCTTATCACCGCCGAGATCGAGCGCCCCGCAGAGTTTGCGGCCCTGCTCGGGGCGACTGTCCCGGAAAACTGGCCCCCGGAGACGCTGCGCGATGCTCTGCCCTGGTTCGCCTCTCAGCTTCGCGAGAACGGGGAGCTTACCGGGTGGCTTGGCTGGTATGGGCTGCTGCGCGGCCCGCAGGGCGACGTGCCGCCGACCCTTCTCTGCAGTGGCGGGTTTCTCGGGCCGCCTCAGGACGGGACGGCGGAAACGGGATATTCCGTGCTGCCGCAGGCGCAGGGTCAGGGGTATGGCACCGAGATGGTGCGCGGGCTGGTTCAGTGGGCGTTTTCACAGCCGGGCGTCCGCCGCGTGGTGGCGGAGACCGGAGAAGAAAATCTTCCCTCGCGGCGTCTGCTGGAGAAGATCGGGTTCATAGTGGCGGGCCAGGGGCGGGAGCCGGGCGACCTTCGGTATATGCTTTTCGCGGCGACGGGGGCGTGAGGCGCACGGCGACAACGCCGGTTCGGGTGCCGATCCAGAGCAGGCCGTTATCGGGGTCCGGGAGCAGGCACTGGGTCTCCGGGAGGGCGGAAACAGCGGTCGTTTTGCTGCGGCCAGGGCTAAGGACGAGGCTTCGGGTGCCCCCGCGACGCAGGGAGATCAGAACCGTGTCCCCGGCGACAGAGGTTCCGGTGACACAGTCGGTCTCGGTTCCCGCGACAGCCTGCCAGGAAGCGTCGCTGCCTGCCGTGCTGCGGAACGCCCCGCTGACAAAGGTGCCGACCACGACCGCGCCGCTCCCG
>JACMJB010000199.1 GCA_014380815.1 Armatimonadota bacterium | reverse complement strand
GCTGCGAGAGGTGGCAGTGCGGTTCGCCCTCGTCGGGCGCAGCACTGTTGGTCTCGTGCTTTCGGGCCGGGACCCTGGGCTGCTCGCTCGGCGCGTGGTGGTCGCTGCATCTGTCCGCCCTCCGCCCCGACGACCTCGCCGCCGCCGTGCTGTTTTACGGCGCGGGCGAGGCGGACTTCTCCCGCTCCCGGGCCGTGGACCCGCGAGCGTGTACCGCCTATCTGGGGCACTTCGCCGAGCACGACCCGTGGGAGCCGCTTGCCCAGGTCCGGGAGATGGAGGCCGCGCTGCGCGCCGCCGGTCGGGAAGTCACCGTTCACCTCTACCCCGGGACCGGGCACTGGTTCTTCGAGGACAGCCGCCCCCAGGCGTTCGACGCCCCCGCCGCGCGCCTCGCCTGGGACCGCACCCTCGCCTTCCTGCACGCCCACCTGCCCCCGCTTTCCCCCACAGGCTCCGGGTAACCGGAGGGAACCGGACCCTCGGCCCCGCCTCTGCCTCCTGTAACAGTTCTGTCCGCGAACTGCTTCCTCTCGGTGATATGGGTGGCAAACGTTTAATAACTTCCCTTCCCGAGCATGAGGCATGATGGTACTATGGCGACATTACGGGTCGCAGCGGGCAGGCAAGGACATGAAGTGGAAGACACTCAAGATCATCCAGGTTACAGACACTGAGGTGATCGCCCAAATAGGACGGCTCCGTGCCGAGGTGTGGAAAGAGTTTTTGACCCCCGCTGCTATGGTGAACGGGACCTGGACAGACAGCTATGATGCCGTCGCGCGGCACTGGGCTGCATTCGCGGGTGGGGAAGTAGTCGCCGCGGCACGGCTGACCATGCACGATGCGCTGGAGGATTGCCCTGACTGGCAGGATCTTATGCACTTTGACCTCAAAATTGGTCTACCATTCGCGTACATGGGGCGGCTGGCCGTCAGAAAAGATGCTCGTACCCCCGGCTTGGCCGAGCGGTTTGACTCCCTGCGAGTCGCGGAGGCTCGGCAACAAGGGGCAAAGGCTGTGGTTGTCGCCCCGCTTCACTACCGCATTTCTACTCTCCTGCGCGGCGGATTTGAATATGCGGGAGTCAGCCCTCTTCCTCCCGAGGAACGGTATTATCTGCCCAGTGCCAGCTTCGAGACTCACATCATGGTTCATCGCCTCGGCCACTCTCCCGTTTGTCCCTCAACAGGATCAGGCAGTAACGAGGCAGCCAGGACGGCGGGCACGTAGAGCAGGCTTACCCAGAGCAGGATTGCGCGGAAGTCGGTAGTAAACGCCCCCGCCAGCACTACAGCCATTACAGCCACTACGCGCCCGATGTCCAGACTGAACCCCGCCCCAGCAGATCAGAATAATTATCGTACTTCCGTTCCCCTTCTCGAATCAGCCAGAAGTCTGGACGGTCTGCTCGGCGGGCCGGGCCGCGGCGAAGGCCCGCCTATAAAAACACGACAGATAATTAAATGGACGCTAGCCTCGGCGCTGCGGGAGATCGTCCGGATCGAGGGGACTCTGTTCGCCGCCGGTGTCCTGTCTAACGCGGCAGGACTGAATTGACGGAGCCGACCTGTTCCTTACGATACAGCCCCGGCAAGATGCCCATCTCGCGTTTGAACGCTTTGCTGAAGGCAGCGCCGGACTCGTAGCCGACCCGATGCGCAATCTCATCGAGACTCCCTTCTCCCTGAAGCAATAAGGCACCGGCTTTTTCCATCCGCCACTTCGTCAAGTAATCCAGTGGTGTGATGCCAGCCAGCTTGCTGAAGCGCACGGCAAAGCCAGTCCGCGACATATTGACCCGCTCCGCCAGTCCCGCCACCGTCCAGGGATGTTCGGTCTGTTGATGAATCACCGCCAGCGCTTTTCCTATTTGAGGATCGGCCAGGGCGCGCAAGATGCCGCCCTTCTTCTCACAGCTGTGTTCGTCTTCGCCGATCTGGGCGAGGAACGCCCGTAATGTCTGAATGAACAGCACATCCGTGAGCCGCGCCCGGATGATCTGCGTGCCGGGAGCATCTGAGGTGGATTCGGATGCGAGAAACCGTAACATCGTCTCCAGCCAGGGAACACTCTGACTGCCCTCCGCGCGGATGTGGATGAGCGGGGGCAGCGGTGCGATCAACTGGCTCGCGATGCAATTATTGAGCTTGAAATATCCTGAAACGAGTGCTGACTTCCCGCCGCCGTGATGGGGGGCGTGGGTCTCTCCATTCGCGCGGCCCTCCCGCATCAGTTGATCCAGCGGAACGGCCGGAGTCTGTAGCTGGTCGCGCAGGGTGTGGGCAGTGCCGTGCGGCAACATCACCAGATCGCCACCGACCAGCGGTACCGGTGCTTCCCTCCCGTCCACCTCAAGATAGCAACTTCCGCGCGACAGTACCCAGAAAAGGGCGCGGTCCCCCTGCGCAGGGACCTTGATGCCCCAGGGGGCGCTCATTTCGGGACAGAAGGAGACCGCGCTTTGCAGCCGTATCATCGTCAGCACCTCAGAAAGAACATCCATTCCACTTATGCCCCAATCTTTGAACGATCAGACGTTAAATGTGAACTCTGAATCATAGCGAGTTCAACCGGTGTTGCCTATTATACTTCGTGACTGCGAAGCCCGTAAAGGGAAATGACGCATGTCGGAGAGTACAACCAGGAGCCGGAAAGAGATAATTATGAGCAAGACAGGACTTGAGGCACTGCTGACCCCGGAGAATAGCATCCTCGTGCTGATTGACCATCAGCCCTACCAGTTCACCAACCTGAACAGTCACGAGCCAACGATGATTATCAACAACGTCATCGGTCTCGCCAAGACAGCTAAGGTCTTCAACGTGCCGACGATCCTCACCGCGGTGATCGAGGAACGCGGCGGTCGTATCATCAAGGGGCTTCAGGATGTCTTCCCGGAGCAAAAGCCGATCAATCGCACCTTTATCAACACCTGGGAAGACCCGAACGTCACCGACATCGTGAAGAAGAGCGGACGAAAGCAGCTCCTACTGGCCGCACTCTATACCGAGATCTGCCTCGCGATGCCCGCGATCCAGGCGCTTGCCGAGGGGTATGACGTGTTCATCGTCACCGACGCGTCGGGCGGCGTCTCGGCGGAAGCCCATGACATGGCCGTGCGCCGTATGGTCGCCGCCGGTGCGGTGCCGATCACCTGGCTGGCCGTGCTGGCCGAATGGCAGCGGGACTGGGCACGCGAGGAGACAGCTGCCGGTGTCTCGGGCGTTATTCTTGAACATGGCGGTGCGAGTGCTGCCGCCTTTGCCTGGGAATTGCAGCTTCTCGCCGGACGCGCGGGATCGGGTTCCTGACATGCCTACCCGGTCAGTGCCAATCCGTATCGGATACTGTCTGTCGCTGACCGGCCCGCTCGCGGACAACAGCCGGTCGGCCCGGCTCGCCCATGACATCTGGCGG
>JACMJB010000198.1 GCA_014380815.1 Armatimonadota bacterium | reverse complement strand
CCTCCATCGAGGTGCCCGAGGTGTTCCGCAAGCCGGCTGGCTCCACGCTGGCCCTGCGCACCCGGGGCAGCGCCGCGGGCGACTCCGTCACCGTCGAGGACCTGTGGCTGGAGATCGTGGACTGGCGGCTGCGCGCCCAGGGCACCGTGAAACAGCTCAGCGGGCCCGCCCCGGTGTTCGACCTGGTGGCGTCGACCGTCGCACCCGCGCTGGATGGGCTGCTGCGCCTGTTGCCTCCCGTGGCCCGGGCGGTGCCATCCGGTCGACCGCTGGGTGGCGCTCTCGTGATGAACGGCAACGTGAAGGGGACGGCGCGCAACCTGACCGCGGCGTTGACCGCCAAGCTGTCGGGGCTGGATCTCAAGGTGCCCGACGCCTGGCTTCGCGGCGGCGGCGACCTGGATCTCAAGGTGACGAAGCAGGGCGAGTCGATGAAGACGACCTTCACTCTCGATCTCGACCGGCTCGAGGCGATCTACACCGACATACTTCGTAAGACGGCGGGCACGCCGCTGACCCTGCGCATGGACGCGCAGACCAACGGGACAAAGACCTCCAGCACCTTCGACGCGCAGGTGGCCGCGATGCGGGCCAAGGGTCGGGCGGATCTCGAGCGCCGGGGCGTCGCGCAGGCCTTCGACGTCACCGTCGAGGCGCCGACGTTCGCGCTGTCCACCCTGTTCGCGCTGGCGCCGACGGCCAAGCCCAGGCGGATCGGGCAGCTGCACGTCGGCGGGTCCCTACTTGCCTCTCCTGCTGCCCTAGCATCCCCTTCTGACCTCTTTGTGACCGTGATCGCGGACACGAACAGCGCGGCGGCAGGCCTCGGAACGTCTTCGGGGCGCCCCGGAACCAACGCAGCACTGAAGCCATGGCTTCAGTGGGCGCGCATGGAAAGTGCGCCGGTTTTCCTGCCGCGAATCGTGCCGAAGGGGGTGCTATCGGCTCAGGCGACGCGCACTTCCGTCGGAGCGAGCGTGTTGGTAGATGGCCCCGCAGCGGGTTCCAGGCTGCACGCAAAGACCGGAGCGGTGCTCGAAGCGGGACTATATCGTGTGGAAGCCGCGGTCATGGGAACGCGCCGAGACGATGACGGCCTGGCGGCTCTTTCTGCGGCTCCACCGCGATTGTGGCGGATGGAGAGCGTTCTGCTGGCCCGTCCGGGCATGAGCACGAAACTGGTGCGACTGCTGCCAGATCAGACGCTGATTGTCCGCTGGACAGAGACGATCTCAGAGGCACGGTTCCGTCTTCAGACCGCGCGGCGCACCTCGGCGGCCCAGGGTGGCCCGACGACATACACCGGGATCACAATCGCCAAAGCGCTGGGGCAGGCGGCGAGGCGGCTGGGTGAGGTGCAGACTCTCGCGGCGCGCGGAAATCGTGCGGAGATCGCTCGCCGCACCCACCTTGCTCTGCTCTCGGTGGCGCAGGCACAGGCGATGGCGCGAAATCGCCCGGGCGCGGTTCCTGGTGACGCGGACGACAGAGCGTTTACCGAACTGACCCTGGCTCTTTCGGAGATCAGCGCGGCTGCCTGTAATCTGGTTCCCTCAGAGGCGCGGACGTTGGGGGCAGATGGCTCACCGACGGGCACTCGTGTTTCCCTGACCAACGCGGGGCGTAAAACGATCCCGCTGGTGACACTCGCGCTTCCTGCTTCGGCGGATGCCGCCGCGATGGCGCAGGAGAGTCGGCGGCGGGTGTTCCGCAGCGTCCGTCCTGGCGCTACCATCACGGCCCTATTTCCCCCCTCCGCGCCGGCAGATCCGGGGGTGGGCGCGAAAGCCGTTGTCCAGTTCATTGTTGGGATGGGGGCGGCAGTGGTGACCGCTGCGCCCCCTCCATGAGATGCCCACAAGAACGGATCTCTCGACACCCGGCGACCCGCAAGAGCCTGACACTGCTTGCCGCACTGCTTGCCGTATCGCCCACCACATTTGCCGCCGATAAGATAGGAGCTTCTATGATCGCCGAGAACGCAAAGCGCGCATATCCCGCCGCTCGCATCGTGGACCAGGTGGATGACTATCATGGCATCAAAGTCGCGGACCCCTATCGCTGGCTGGAGGATGCCGACTCTGCCGAAACGAAGGCATGGGTGGAAGCCGAGAACCGGATCACCGCTGGGTATCTGAGTGGCATCGAGTCGCGCGGGGCAATCCAGAAGCGGCTGACCGCACTGTGGAATTATGAGCGTTTTGGCATTCCCACGAAGAAAGGCAGCCGCTACTTTTATACGCGAAATAGTGGTCTGCAGAATCAATCCTTGCTTTACGTGGCAGACACCCTGCACGCCACCCCGCGCGTCCTGCTCGATCCGAATACGCTGTCCAAGGATGGCACGGTCGCACTGGCTGGCACCTCGGTTTCCGAAGGGGGTAAATACTTAGCGTATGGGATTGCCACCGCAGGCTCGGACTGGGTGGAGTACCGGGTGCGTGACATCGGAACGGGCGAGGACCTTCCGGACCTGGTGAAATGGGTGAAGTTTTCTGGCGCTTCCTGGTCGAAGGATGGCGAGGGGTTTTTCTACAGCCGTTACGATGCACCAAAGGAGGGGGCGGCGCTTCAGGAGGCCAACTACCACCAGAAGGTGTTTTACCACCGTCTGGGTGAGGATCAGGCAAAGGACTCCTTGATCTATGAGCGGCCCGATCATCCCGATTGGAGCCTTCGCGGCGGCGTTTCCGACGATGGTCGGTATCTGGTGATCTCCTCGAACCAGGGGACGGAACGCAAGAACCGTGTCTTCTACAAAGATCTTACCGATCCTAAGTCCCAGGTGACGGAACTGCTAGGGGCAGGGGACGCCTCCTACGGCTTCGTGGGCAACGAGGGGCCGATCTTTTATTTCCTGACCAGCCACCAGGCGCCGAACAGCCGCGTCATCGCGATTGATACGCGAAAACCGGAGAGTGTCAACTGGCGTGAGGTGGTGAAGGAGGCGAAAGAAGCACTGGACAGCGCGACCCTTTTCGGGGACCAGCTCATCGCCGAGTACCTGCGGGACGCACATTCGGTCGTCAAGGTGTTTCGCAGCAGCGATGGCGGCCTGATCCGCGAGGTATCACTGCCGGGCCTGGGTTCGGTCGGCGGGTTCGGGGGAGATCAAAAGGACACGGAAACGTTCTATTCCTTCACCAGCTACGCGATGCCCACGACTATTTATCGCTACGAGATCGTCAGTGGCAAAAGCGAGGTCTTTAAGAAGCCTCAGGTCGCCTTCGACGGCGACCAGTACGAAACGCGGCAGGTCTTTTATGCCAGCAAGGACGGCACCCGTGTTCCTATGTTCCTCACGGCGAAGAAGGGGCTGAAGCTCGATGGATCGAACCCGACCCTGCTTTATGGCTACGGTGGATTCAATAACTCCTTGACACCGGGGTTCTCGCCGACCGCGGCGGCGTGGATGGAAATGGGCGGGGTCTATGCGGTCGCGAATATCCGCGGTGGCGGGGAGTACGGCGAGAACTGGCACGAGGCGGGCAAGAAGCTCAAGAAGCAAAATGTCTTCGACGATTTCATCGCGGCGGCGGAATATCTGATCGAGGAGAAGATAACCTCTTCTGAGAGGCTAGCGATCAACGGCGGCAGCAATGGCGGCCTGCTGGTAGGTGCGGTGATGGAGCAACGCCCCGACCTGTTCGCGGCGGCGATTCCAGAAGTCGGCGTGATGGACATGCTGCGCTTCTCCAAGTTCACGATTGGGTGGGCCTGGCAGAGCGACTACGGCTCTCCGGAGGTCGCCGCCGAGTTCAAGGCGCTTTATGCGTATTCGCCGTATCACAATCTGAAGCCCGGAACGCGCTACCCGGCGACCCTGGTAATGACCAGCGACCACGATGACCGCGTCGTCCCCGCGCACAGTTTCAAGTTTGCCGCTGCCCTCCAGGCGGCTCAGGCTCCTGAGGGGCCGCCGACTCTGATCCGAATCGAAATGAAGGCCGGGCACGGCGCAGGGAAGCCGGTCTCGAAGTGGATCGAGGAGTATGCCGATAAGTACGCATTCCTGGTAAAGAGTCTGGGAATCACCCTCCCGGACGGGTTCGGAGAATAAGTGATCCGCTTGGGAGAATTGACTCAGTCCTATCGCTTTTCCCAGACTGTTATTATGGAATCGGAGATTACATTCCAGGAACGAACGCGGAGATTATGCGGCTGACAGCCTCTGCATTGGGATAGCCATCGGCGCGGAAGATCGTATACTTTCCCGGCCCGGACTGAACGACCAGTGCAAAATTGCGTCGCGGCAGGTCGAAGCCGGACATCAGGATGCGCGATGTCCCGCCCCGATTGCTCCATAAGACCCGGCGTCCCCCCTCTTTGCGAAACGCTTCTTCATAAAACGCGATCATTTTATCAGCAGCGATCTCTGCCGCTTTGACGTCCGCGGTGGGGGGCGAGACCGCGCCTTCTGTTCCGCCAGGTCCGCTAAGCTTCTCGGCGGCAGATGGTTCCACCGTGACGACATGGATATGACGGATTTCCTTCAGCACCTCATTGATACGAGTGGTGCGAACGAAGGCGAGAAAATCATCCCCCTCGTTTGGGGCAGGATTAGCTACCGGTACTGCGGCGGGTTTCGCCGCAGCCGTTTTCTTTCCGGCAGCCGTTTTCGGCTTCGCCTGAGCGACAACTGGCTTCTTGGGCGGGGTGGGAACGGATTTCTGTAATCCCATCAGCAACTGCTTGACCACGCCCAGCAGGTCGTCATCGCGCGCGTCCACCTCCAGAGTGACACGGGTCCCAGGTGCAATCGGGATAAGGAGCGGCAGATCCTGCCGCACGGGTGATAGAGACGGCGCGGGTGCGGTGGCGGGTGCCCCTTGCGGGGAGGACGCTCTCGCGGGCGAGGCGGTGAAGAGAGCCGTGGCGACAAGGGACGCTGCAATGGAACGCCGGACAAAGGGCATGAGACACAAGGTCCTTTCAGAAGATCAACCGCAAAACGAATCCAATTAACCCATCTCGCGAGCGCGTTGCTGGGCGGCGAGGACCGCATCCATGAGCGTGCCACGGATACCCGCTTTTTCGAGGACGTGGAGCGCGGCTATCGTGGTACCTCCCGGCGTTGTGACGGCGTCTTTGAGCACGGCGGGATGCTGACCAGTTTGGAGGACCATCTTCGCGGATCCGAGCGCGGTCTGAGCCGCAAGAAGGCGCGCCGTCTGCCGGGGGAGGCCCGCCCGAACGCCGGCGTCGGTCAGGGCCTCGATGATGAGATAGAAATAGGCCGAGGCGGACCCGGCGACCCCAATCACCGCATCAATCTGCGATTCGCTGGAGACTTCGACTGCAGCTCCGACTGCGGAAAAGAGCGTCTGAACGAGGTCCGCATGGGCGCCTGTGGCATGGCTTCCCCGGCAGAAAGCGGAGGCAGCTTCACCCACAAGGGCAGGAGTGTTCGGCATCACTCGCAGGACCGGGGTTCCCCCCGGCAAAATGCGCTCCAGTGCCTCAAGTTTGATCCCCGCGGCGACAGAAAGGACCGGTACCCCCACCGGGAGGACCTCTTTAATCGCCTCCAGGCTGGGCAGGACCAGAGGCGGTTTCACGCTCACGAGAAGGATATCTGCGTGGGTGACTGCATCTGCAGGCGAGGATGCTGCAAAGGCTCCCGTCTCCGCGGCGAGGGCGGCGGCTTTTGCGGCGTTCGTGGTGTAAAAGCGGACGTTTATTCCCTGGAGCGTTCCGGCCTTGACCCAGCCCCGCACCAGAGCGCCCCCCATGCTTCCCGGCCCTAGAACCGCGAGGCGCAGATGCGTCAGTTCGGAGGGACCAATCGCCACGGGGTACCTGGGACCTTTCGCTTACGAGATCCGGTCGAAAAAGGTTTTGGAGCGGGAGGCTGCCGCCTCGGCATTTCCCTCGGCATTGATCGAGATATGAGAGGGGGTAAAGAGGTATGCCCCCTCGGCCACCTTCTCGACAGAGCCATCCAGGGCGTAGGTGACCCCGTTGAGAAAGTCAATCAGCCGCTCCGCGGAATCGGCATCGGTCTTTTCCAGATTGATGATCTGCGGCTCTCCCGCTTTGAGACGATCCGCCGCCTTTTGAACGTCGGCGAAAGTCGTGACCGGCATGACGCTGATCGAGCCTTCACGCGCGGAGGCGATCCGAAAGGTGCTGTTTTTCGCCGAAGAGGATGCGGAGGTCGGTGAGTTCTCGTAGCTGCGCGCGCCGCCGGTTCGTGATCCGACAAACGGCGTTCCCCCGCTTACGGGGTGGAGCGTAGAGGCGGCATCCTCGTAGTTTTCGTCTTCCTCTGTGGCGGCGCGACCGGTCAGCTGACCGACCCAGCGCCCAAAACGGCTGCGCAAGCCGCCGTTGGTGGTGCTGTCCTCCATCTCGTAACCCTCGTTTTCATCGTCTTCAGGGCGGTGTGCGTGCTGCTCATTAAACATGGCGATTGTCCGTTGCCTTCTTACCTGGGTGGGGTAGCGTCGGTATCCCGTTCACTCCATCGTCTCTGCACCAATTCTCGAATCCGCTTCGAATCTACCAGGCATTATATCCACTGTATTCACTATATCGGTCGCGGCGGGCGTTCTCCAAAGAGCGCGGAGCCAATCCGTACCTGCGTCGCCCCTTCTTCGATGGCGATTTCAAAGTCACCGGACATTCCCATGGAGAGTATTCTGCGATTTTCGGGTGGGAGCTGCTCCCAGAGCGTCCGTAGCTGACGAAAGGCGGGGCGGGCGGCTTCCGGATCGCGGTTGTACGGGGCGACCCCCATCAGGCCAGTGAGCGAAAGACACGGAACCTGCGCCGCCTGCGCGCAAAGGGCAAGTGCATCTTCCGGCGCGACCCCAGCGCGGGCCGGGTCGTCCGATAGGTTCACTTCGACCAGCAGATCGAGCGTCATTCCGTTCTGTTTCGACGCCGCCTTCGCTAACTCCTTCACCAGGCCAAAATTATCCACGGTTTCGACAACATGGAAGAGTGCCGGGCAGTATTTAGCCTTGTTCGTCTGTAGGTGACCAATGAGGTGCCATCGCGCCGCGAGGGCTTCCGCTTCCAGAGCAGCACCCACAAGGGGGATTTTTTCGCGAGCTTCCTGAACGTAGTTTTCGGCGAGTGTGGTCACCCCCGCCCGAACGGCTTCCAGAACACGCTCTGGCGGCGTCGTCTTGGTCACTCCGACGAGCAGGATTGACTGCGGGTCGCGGCCCGCCCTCTGGGCGGCGCGGGCAATTCGCGCCCGCAACGAGGCGACATTTTCAGCAAGAGGGCGGGGCGTCAACTTGGGGTGATTATACCAGATGCGTCGGTCCCTCTTTAGAAGAGGGAGAAACCGGCGTCGGGGGGGCCTCGTTGCGCGCGGTGGTGACTGTCCCGCCGCGAACAGGCAGTCGACGGCTGCCAGTCTCAATGAAGGCGACCCGCTCGGCGATATTGGTGCAATGGTCGCAGATACGCTCCAGATAGTGCGCGACAAACAATAGATAGGATGCCTGGCTTACCGACGCCTGATCCTGCCGCATGATTGCCTGAAGCTCACGTTGCATCCGCGCATAAAGCGCGTCCACCTGGTCATCGAAGGCGATCACCTCCTCGACCAGTTCCAGGTCCCGGTGGACAAATGCCTCCAGGGCGTCGTGGAGCATGTGCCTTGCCATCTCGCCCATTCGCGGAATGTCCACCAGCGGCTTGTAGAGCATTTCGCGGCTCATCCGCTGGGCGACACGCGCGATGTCCACCGCGTGATCGCCGATACGCTCAATATCGGTGACTGCCTTCAGAGCGGTTCCGATCAGGCGCAGGTCTGCGGCCAGCGGTGGCTGCCGTGTCATCAGGCGTAGGCAGAGAGACTCGATCTCGACTTCCATGCGGTCCACGGCATCGTCGCGGGGGATAATTGTCGCGGCAAGGGCCATATCTTGATGGGTAAGGGCGAGAATCGCATCTCGAACGATCTCCTCGGTGGCGGCTCCCATCTCCAGGAGCCGGCTGCGAAGTGTGTCCAGATCTTCCTCAAATCGTTGTCGGGTAGGCGGCATCCGTCTTCCTGCTGTCTGCTTTACGAGATTTGCTGCGTGAACCGTTTGTGGCTCACGAAGGTCAGTCCAACCGTCGAGGGCATCGTTATCAACCGAAGCGCCCCCGGATATAGTCTTCCGTCGCCTTGTTCTCCGGATCGGTAAAGATTCGGTCGGTCGCGCCGAACTCCACCATCTCCCCTCGCAAGAAATAGGCCGTGTTGTCGGAAACACGCGCCGCCTGCTGCATATTGTGCGTAACAATGATGATGGTGTAATCGCTTTTGAGCTGTTCCATCAGCTCCTCGATACGAAAGGTCGAGTTGGGGTCCAAAGCCGAACACGGTTCATCCATCAGCACGACTTCGGGCCGAGTCGCGAGGACCCGCGCGATACAGAGGCGCTGCTGCTGACCGCCCGAAAGGGCAAGTGCGGATTGGGGGAGTTTGTCCTTGACCTCGTCCCAGAGCGCGGCCTGGGTCAGGCATGTCTTGACCAGAGCGTCAAGCTCCTTTTTCCCTCGCATCCCATGAATCCGTGGTCCGTAGGCAACATTATCGAAAATGCTCATGGGGAAGGGGTTGGGGCGCTGGAAAACCATTCCGACCCGCTTTCGCAGTTCGGCAGGGTCCACATTTGGGCCGTTGACATTGATCCCATCCAGCAGCACCTGCCCCTCGATACGGGTGCCATCTATGAGGTCGTTCATCCGGTTCAGCGTGCGCAGAAAGGTAGATTTGCCGCAGCCCGAGGGACCGATCAGGGCAGTTATCTGTCGGTCGAAAAGCGAAATATTGACCTGTTTCAGCGCCTGGAATGCCCCGTAGTAGAAGTCCAGGTTCTGAACCTCGATGCGCGCCAGGCGATCCACGGCGGCGGCCGCCTTGTCCGCGGCGCCGCGACGCGGGCCGGTGCCGCTGTTTCGGACCGCTCCCATATCGAGAGAGATCTTAGAGGCTCCCCGTGAATCTGGTTCTTCTGTGATACTCATAAATGTAAGCCGTTCTTTGGCGGCATTACCAGCGCCGGGTGCGTCGCAGCCGCGACCGCAGGAGAATTGCACTCAGATTCACGATAAAGACCAGCAGCAGCAAAGTCAGTGCGATTCCGTATTGAAGCTGCAACGGCGCATTCGCGACCTGGGTCACGACATAGTACAGGTGGTAGGGCAGCGCTAATACGGGATCGTACAGGTGAGGTACCCCGCTCAGCGTGGTGAAGCTGACAGCGGCAGTAAACAGGATCGGCGCGGTCTCCCCCGCTGCCCGCCCGACAGCAAGAATCCCCCCGGTGAGGATGCCGGGCAGGGCGGCAGGAAGGATGATGCGCCGGATCGTCTGCCAGCGGGTCGCACCGAGTCCCATCGAACCTTCACGGAACGAGGGGGGGACCGCCAGCAATGCCTCCTCCGTTGCCGTGATGACGATCGGCAGCACCAGAATCGCGAGCGTCGCCGCTCCCCAGAGCAGAGTCCGATTCTGCCAGATCGGGGTCTGATTGTGGTAGAGGCGGTCCAGTGTTCCGCCAAGAAACAGTTTGAACAGGATCAATCCGAACAGCCCATGAACGATGGACGGTACCCCCGCCAGGTTCACGATCGCCATGCGGATCACCCGCACGATGGGTCCCTTGCGGGCGTACTCGGTCAGGTAGATCGCGGCGCAGACACCAAGCGGCAGCGCAAGAACAATCGTCCCGATCATCAGCGCAAAGGTTCCCAGAATAGCCGGGCCGATACCGCCCTCGGAACCGCCGCTTTGCGGCGGCAGAGTCAGAAAGGAGGGGGTGATCTGCCGGAAGCCGCCGATCAGGACAGAGCCAAAGATGTAGAGCGTCGGCACGATGACCAGCAGCATCCCGAGTGTCATCAGGCCAAACATCCCTTTTTCCTGATAGTGGCGCGCACGGTTCGCGGACTGAATCCCCACGATATTCGTTTCCGCTGTGACGGGCATCCCCATTTTCAGCGGCTCCCCCGCTGCGCGCGCCGGAGCGCGGCGTCAGCGGCCAGGTTGACCAGGAACGTGATCGCAAAGAGCACCACCCCCAGCAGAAAGAGCGCATGGTAATGCGCCTCGCCCGGGGTGACCTCGCCCATCTCCGCGGCGATAGTCGCGGTCAGGGTTCGGCACACCTCCGCGTAGGCCCCAAAGGTTTGCTGAAAGACAGCCAGCGGGTTTTGGGGGCCGCCCATCAGCGCGGTGAGATTTTGTCCCACGCCGTTCCCGGTTACCATCAGCACCACCATCGTTTCACCGATCGCGCGCCCGACCCCCAGCATGGTCGCCGCCACGATCCCTGAGGAGGCCGCGGGAACGACGACACCGCGAATGGTCTGCCAGCGGGTCGCGCCGAGTCCGAGACTCCCCTCGCGAATATCCCGGGCGACGGTTCCCAGGGCATCCTCGCTGATGGTTGCGATGGTCGGGATGGCCATGAACGCCAGGGTGATGGAGCCGGCAAGCATATTGGTCCCAATGTCCATTCGAAACACCTGCTGGAGGATCGGTCCCAGGACCGCCAGACCGAAAAACCCCAGCACGACGGAAGGAACGGAGGCCAGCAGTTCCACCGTGGTTTTCAGGAGATCCCGCAACCGGGCCGGGGCGATCTCACCGATAAAAATGGCGGATGAGATACCGAGCGGCACGGCGATCACGATCGCCCCTGCTGTGACGAGCAGTGATGAGAGCAGCAGCGGGACCAGTCCGAAGGCGGCAGGGTCATCGGTGGGACGCCATTCTTTGCCGGTCAGAAAACTCCAGGCAGGAAACTCGCGGAACAGGGGGAACGCCTCGCGAAATACAAAAAGGAAGATCATCGCGACAAATACGATAGAGGTGATGCCGCAAAGGAAGATCCAGGCACCGATGATTCTTTCGTATATCACGCGACCACGCGCCGCGCGCCCTGGCATGAGGGCGGCGGCATTAGCGGTGGTCGGCGACTCCGGTTTCTCGGTGGCTGTAACGAACATTTTGATTCCGCGGATGCTTGATGACTGGCCATCTACTGGCATTTTGACGGCTGCTTCAGGCTATTACTTCAGGGTGACGTAACCCTGTTCGGTGACTACCTTCTGGCCCTCAGGCCCTGTCACGTAATCGAGATAAGACTTCGCGAGACCTTCCGGGGAGTTCTTTGTGTAGTTGTAGAGGGCGCGCGAGATCGGGTACTTGCCGTTCAGAATGTTCTCCGATGTGGGAAGGACGGGCTGCTCGCCCACTTTGAAGGCCACGGGGACCTCGCGGACTTTCCCGGCCTTGGTGAACTCGGTGGCGTAGGCGACTCCAATATAACCGATACCGCCTTTTTGCTGCGCGACATTGTTCGCGATCGCATTATTGGAGGGGGTGGAGGCCATGTCGGCGCGGTATTTCTCGTTTTTCCCGAGAACATCTTCCTGGAAATACTTGTAGGTCCCTGAGGCGGAGTCGCGCCCGGACGCGGTGATCTTCAGGTCCGATCCGCCGATCTCTTTCCAGTTGTTGACCTTGCCAGTGTAGATGTCCTTGACCTGGGCCAGGGTCAGCGACTTGATGCTGTTTGATGGATTCACAATGATTGTGATGCCGTCGCGGGCGACTGCGGTCTCCGTCAGCTCAAACCCCTTCCCTTTTGCCTGCGCCTTTTCTTTGTCATCCGCTTCCCGTGAAGCATCCGCGATGGTGGCGGTGCCGTTGATCAGCGATTTGATTCCCTGACCGGACCCTCCCCCGCTGACCGTGATGTTTGCGTCGGGGTTCTGCTTTTTGAAATCCTCGGCCCACTTCTGGGCAAGCGGCAACAGGGTGTCGGAGCCTTCGATCACCAGCGCTTTGCCTGCCTCACCGCCGCTGCTGCTGCCCCCTCCGGTGTCGGAGGATGAGGCGCCGGACGATGCAGTCGTTGCATCGCTGGTCGCGGCAGGAGGATTGCAGCCTGTAAGCACGGAGACCAGTGCGCCACAAACCAGCGCGAAGGAGAAGACAATTGGCGTGCGGGGATAAAGTCGCATAGATATTCTAGAGCCTCGGAGGTGGGTGTGCTTGGCGATTTCGTTTGTCCCCGGTCCGTATTGCGGCGGTATCGCGCTCGCCTGTGGACGGGGCAGAGATCTGCGGCGGGTTTCTCCCATCGCCGCAATTACCAGACAGTGTATCACGCCGTCTTTCTCCTCAGGTTAAGAGGGCATTAAATCATCGCGGGGATAGATGGCAAGGATTTTTTCTCCCTGCTTCAAAATCCCGAGGGGGACCTGATAGACCTCTCTCAGGTTCTCCTCAGTTAGGACCGTGTCCGGAGATCCCACCGCCACCACCTGTCCGTGGTCCATCAGAGCGATCTGATCCGCCCATCGCGCTGCCAGGACAAGGTCGTGGAGCACCACCAGAATCGCGGCCTTCTTTGTTTCCGCCTTCTCCCGAAGTGCCTGGAACAACGCGATCTGGTAGCGCAGGTCTAGGTGGGCAGTGGGTTCGTCCAGCAGGAGAAGGGGGGCTTCCTGCGCAAGAGCCCGACTAATAGCGATCCGCTGTCGCTCTCCTCCGGACAGTGTATCCACCGCTCGGCTCGCCACCGATCCGAGATTCATCGCGATCATCGCCGCTTCGAGCCTTCCTGCTTCTTCCCCCTCTCCGCTAACGCCGGGCGCCAGCGCCAGAAACTCCGTGACCGTGAAGGCGAACGGCATCGGTGTCTCCTGGGGAACGTAGGTGATTTGCCGTGCGATCTGACGTGCGGAGTGCCGGTGCAAAGCTGTTTCATTCAGCAGGACTTGACCGGACCACGGTCGCAGCGCACCCACCATACAGCGCATCAGGGTAGATTTACCGCAGCCATTGGCCCCTACCAGCGCAGTGATCGCTCCGCTCTTTACCGAAAGAGAAGCAGAGTGCAGCACAGATGTCGCTCCATAACCGGCGCTCACCCCTCTTGCTTCCAGAGGTACGGTAGGATTTACGGTCACCTCAGATCTCCCCTTGTAAACCGTCGCAAGCAGTGTTTCACGTGAAACCATCGGCTCACCCCCCAGGGCATAAACGGTATAATTAAGTGCAGATGCGCCTGCGGATCGCCAGCTATAACATTCATGGGGGGACCGACTCCGAGAAGAGGCCCTCTTTGCCAGAGATCGAAAGAACTCTGCTGGAGGTGGACGCCCAGGTGGTTCTGCTGCAGGAGGTGGATCGTAGGCTGCCGCGGTCCGGGTTTCAGGATCAACTGCGCGTTTTGGGGCGCCATTCGAAGTACCCCTACGGCGCATTTTACGGCAGGCTGAACGCGGGGCCTTTCGGGTTCGGCAATGCGATCCTTTCGCGGCTTGCGGTTCACGGGTGGCGGCGCCTCCCTCTGCCGAGTACGGGTGGCGAGCCGCGAGCCGCGATCGCCGCAACCCTCGCTGATGGGGCCGTCGTTTGGTGTACCCACCTCGGTCTCCGCGACGAATGGCGTGCGACCCAGACAGAGGCTCTTGCCGCCGCTATTGGCCCTCCCCCTATGGAGGCAGGTCTGCCGGTCCTGCTCGCCGGAGATTTCAATGCGCCGGTGGAGGCTGGGGAGATCCAGCAGCTTCTCGCCCGAACCGGACTCCACGTTCAGGGGGAGGACGATGGACCGACGTTTCCCTCCGCCACCCCTCTTGTTCGTATTGATCACCTGCTGGCACGCGGGG
>JACMJB010000197.1 GCA_014380815.1 Armatimonadota bacterium | reverse complement strand
TCGGTGATCGTGCCCCGCTCACCCCCTGGAGTGGTGACGGAGATCCCGACCGGAGGCAAACGGTCCCTGGCTTCCAGGTAAACATCGTGCTCGTAGCGCAGGCAGCACATCAGCTTCCCACAGACGCCGGAAAACTTGGAGGGATTCAAATACAGGCTCTGGTCTTTCGCCATCTTCATGGAGACGGGGGCAAAGTCACGCAGGAAAGTCGTGCAGCAAAGCGGTCTCCCGCAGGGGCCGTAGCCGCCCAGCGCTTTGGCATGGTCCCGCGACCCGACCTGATGCAGGTGGACCCGCATTCGCAGCTTCGCCGCTACCTCTTTGACCAGCTGGCGAAAATCCACGCGGGTGTCCGCGACAAAGTAGAAAGTGACCTGCTGACCATCAAGGGAGATCTCGCCCTCCACCACTTTCATCGGCAGGAGGAGGGCATCAGCGCGCTGCTGACAGAAGGTAACACCCTCGCTGGCCTGCGCGGTGCGGCGGTCCATCGCGGCAAAATCCTCGTTCGTGGCTGGCCGCAGCAGGCGGTAGACCTTTTCCAGGTCACCGGGTGCGCCCTCGACATCGCGAAGGATCTTGACCTCTCCGCACTCCTCGCCGCGCTCTGTTTCCGCGACAATCTTTGCGCCCACTTCGAGCGCAAGATGCTCCGGGGCGGGGTAGTAATGAAGCTTGCCGATCTTGCGGAAGGTCACCCCCGCGAGCAGTGCTGCCGCCATGTCCTTCGGCCTCTTATCTTTCTTGCCGGAACCGCTGGAGAAGCCTTCGGATCGCGAGAACCAGCGGCGAGAATTCCGCGGGGGGAGCAGAAGGAGCGGTGCCGACCGGGGGGGCGCTGGTTCGTCGCTGTTCGTAGGCGTCGCGAGCGCGGGCCAGGGCCGCGGCGGCCATTTCGGCGGTCGGATCGGGCCGCGCCAGTGTTAGCTTAGTCAGGTGCGCTGTCCGCGCCAGGGCGGCAACCTCGCGGCGCTCGTCCTCGGAAAGGGCGGCCTGGTCGTCAGGCGAAACGGTTCGCCCTTCCACCAGTGCGTCCACGACCCGCTGCATCGGTTTAGAAATCGTTTTTTCCATGGCTTCGATTGGTACTGCCCATCGCACTCGCGTGGGTCGTCGTGTGGCGCATCTGGCCCAAAACTCCTGCCTCCTCCGCGCCGGAAAGGAGCAGTTTGCGAAGACTGACCAGGCCCCGGTGCAGGAGCGATTTGATCGCGCCCTCGCTGCGATCCAGGGCGACCGCGATCTCCTTCAGGGGCAGGTCACCCCCAAAGCGGAGCAGGATCGCATCCGCCTGATCCGAAGGCAGAGTCGCGATCGCTGCCCGGAGCAGTGCCTGCGTTTCGCTGCGCTCGGCAAGCGAGTGGGGGTCGGGGGCATCGCCGGGCAGGCTTTCGAGCAGCGCGCGGACACTTTCGACCGTCTGACTGTCCAGGGAGAGAAGAGTCACTCCCCCGCTCCTGCGTCCGAGATCCACCGCCAGATTGCTGGCGATGCGTGAAAGCCACGGGAAAAGGCTCTCGCCCTGGAACCGAAAGGCGGGAAGGTGTGCAATGGCGCGGACAAACGTTTCCGCCGCGACATCCTCGGCATCCGCGACACTGCGACAGCGCAGCAGGGCCAATCGGTACACGCGTGCGTAGTAGCGTCGGTGCAGGGCAGCAAAGGCATCGGCATTGCCCGCCAGTGCCTGTTCGACCAGGGCACGGTCCGTGGCCTCCGCCGATCCTGCGCTGGTGCCGCCGTCTTCCTGGTGTCTCCGCTGCTCCATTGTCACCTCTGGGTTTGATAGTAGCACAGGCGGCGTTTTCCGGCAACGGCGCACCGAGGGCGGCTGGCGCGATCACGGGTGCAGCGCCTTCGCCAGCAGGATTAGTCCGTCCGCAAGGCGTGGCGTCGCGCGAAAGAGCAGGTCCGAAGAGATGCGGTGAACGTTCCCCTTCCGGACCGCCTGAAGCCGGGACGCCAGTGAGGGGGGAAGGCCGCCGGGCGCTGCGGTGGCGGCAGGGTTCATGTCGCCGCCCACGGCAATGATGTAATGGGCGGGGTCTGCCGCCAGCAGCGCCTCTTTGGA
>JACMJB010000196.1 GCA_014380815.1 Armatimonadota bacterium | reverse complement strand
TGGCGTGGGGGAAAAGCCAGAGCAGACCCGCCGCCGCTCCCCCCGCAGCGCCCGCGCCGGGAAAGGAAAGCTTTGCCCCCAGAACCGCTGCATACCGTTCCAACGCCGCGTCCAGCAGCGCAACATCAGCGGGGTTCGCGCCTTTTTGCGGGCCGAACACCGCGGATGCCCCGCGCGGGCCGGTGAGCGGGTTGTCCACATCGCAGGCGATCTCGAGAGCAACGGCGGCGGGGTCCAGACACAGGTTGTCCGTGTCCACGTGGGCGAGCGTCGCCAGAGCCGCCCCGCCGGGGGGCAGCAGGGCGCCGGATGCATCCAGGAAACGGACACCCAGTGCGGACAACAGGCCGGCGCCGCCGTCATTGGTCGCCGAACCGCCCAGCGTGACGATAACTCGCCGGACGCCGGGGTGCGCTGTCGCGGCAAGCAGCAGTTCACCGACACCGAAGGTGGTGGTGATTTTGGGGTCGCGCTGTGCGGGCGGCACCAGACCCAGGCCTGCTGCCTGGGCAAGCTCGACGACCGCCGTCTCGCCGTCCGGGCCGAGCAGAGCGAGCGATGCCGCGACGGGGTCACCGAGTGGCCCGGTGACCCTACGCGGCGCCATCTGTCCGCCAGTCGCGGAGACAAGGGCGGCGGCGGTCCCCTCGCCGCCATCGGCGAGGGGGAGCAGCAGGCACTCAGCCTCCGGAAAAACGCGTCGCAGACCACGCGCGATGGCAGCGGCGGCCTCCGGCGCAGAGAGCGATCCTTTAAAGGAGTCCGGGGCGATAAGGACCTTCAAGAATATCCCCTGCCTCCTCGATGCGCTGACGCCGTTCTTCCTGGCGTCCCCTGATCCGACCGACCTGCTCCAGGATCCGCTTCGCCTCCGCCTGGCGATGGTGAAAAGAGGTTTCCAGATGCTCGCCCAGCCACAGCTTATCCGCGAGCGCGCCCAGCGGCCCGGCGGGGGCCTCGTACTCGATCTGGTCGGTCATCAGGGTTCCATCCTGGAACGCGACAAACCGGTGACGGTGCGTCCAGGTCGCGAACGGGCCTTTCACCTGCCGGTCCGTGAAGCCGAAAGGCGGGTTCCATTCCACGATCACCGCCTCCAGAGTCCGGCGGACCGCGCCCTGTTTCGCCTTGAAGGTCATCTGGGAGCCGAGCGCGAGCGGCCCGGCGGGAGTCACCGCGACCACCTCTTCCTGCTGGTCCGGCGGGCTGATGCGAGCATGGTTCTTCAGGTCGGCGTGGAAGGCGAAGACATCTTCGGGCGATCGGTCAATGAAGATCTGGAACTGGCGACGAATGAGGGACACGACACTATTGTACCCCGCGCCAGAAGCGGAGAGACCGACCGGGTCCGACTTGTCGCGAGCAGCTCTCAGGCGGGGGGCTGAAGACAGGGGGCGTTCAGGATCTCGGTAAGCAGTTCGCGGGTGAAGTCCTGGCCCGCGTCCCAGAGCGTGTCGAACCAGGCACAGAGCAGGGCGGAAGCCTTCGCCTCGCGCACGACCACGTTGAGTTCGGTCGGGTTACCCGGCGAGGGCAGCGAGGGGTTCGAGGATCCGACCAGCGCCAGAGCAGGAGCGCCGTCGCTGCGCTCAAACAGGGTCGCTTTGGCGTGTAATCGCCCTTCCGGGTAGATGCGGACCCGCAGCCGTCCCGCACTTGCCGCCCGCGCAAGCCGCAGCAGGACGCTTGGCGTGGCGGTATCCCCGGAAGGAATATGGGCCAGGTTCTCGCGCAGCGCACGGGCCGTTTCGGTCACGATCCGCGCCCGCTCCGTTCGCGCGGAGGCCGCGACATCCATATCGGGAGAGCGGGCATCATTGGGCGCGGCGGCAAGGGACACCTCGTCCGCAAGCGCGATCCGCTGCTCTTCGGTCAGAGTTCCCGCGGTATTTCCGATCAGCAGATGCAGTTCCGTGGCGGTGCTGTGATCCAGGGCATCCCAGACCGGCGCCAGGCCCGGCACGAACAGGTAACCCAGCGCCAGTCGAATCCGCCCCACGCCGGGCGCGGACGCCTCGACACGAATCCGCGCCAGCAATGGCTCACCGCCAGGCAGAACGTCTGCCATCACCGCACTGACCGCCGGATTATCCTGGAGCCTCACGCTGACCATTGTACGCTTCTCGCTCCCGCGAGTCTAGCGGGAAACTATCCCAGCGATCCGCTGCGCTCCCGGTCCACACGGTAGCTGAGGTCACGCCAGAACTGATCTTTTTCGCGCCGCCGCCGTGCGGCGCGAACCCGCCATACCCCTCCCAGGGACGCTAACAGCATCAGCACGGCGGCAGTGCAGAGGACTTCCGCTCTCGATAACAAAGGCTCCCACATCGTCTTGATTCTTTCCGTTTCTTCTGGGTTCTGCGCCAGGTGTCGCAAGTTCTGTGCCGCGTCGTCTCCACTCGCTGTATCGCTTCCGGCCCGGAAGCCGGTAAAACAGTAAACTAAGCACGGGCGCCCGCGCCCGACAGGAAACTAAACGCACCACGAATGGAACTCTTTCAGCTTCGTTACTTTGTCGCCGCCGCTGCGCAGGGAAATTTCACCCGCGCCGCCGAGTCAGCGCACATCTCGCAGCCGTCGCTGTCGCTCCAGATCGCCAACCTGGAGCGCGAGGTCGGCGCGGCCCTGTTCACGCGCCACGGACGCAGCGTGCGGCTGACCGATGCGGGCCGCACACTGCGCGAGTATGCCGAGCGGATCCTCGCCGAGGAACGGGAGGCGCTGCGGGCGGTACGCGGCGTGGTTGGGCTGGAGAGCGGGCGATTGTCCCTCTATACCCTTCCGACGCCCGGTCAGAACCTACTTCCGCCCACACTGGCGCGCTTCCGCCGGGACTATCCCGGCATCGAGATCACCCTGCACGAGACAGTCCCCGCGCGCGCGGTTGGCGAGGCAGTCGCCGCGGGGCGGGCGGACCTTGGCGTGGTCCACCTGCCGTGCCCCGTGCCCGGCCTCACCTTTCGCGACCTGTTTACCGAGGAGCTCGCGCTGGTGGTGCCCATGGATCATCCACTTGCCCTTGCGGGCGCTGCCGCTCCCGCACTCGCAGACCTGGCGACGGAGGATTTTGTCTGGGTGCCAGAGGGGGCGACCCCTGAGCATCCCTTTTTCGCGGCCTGTATGGCGGCGGGGTTCACCCCGAGGATCGCTTGCGTTTCCGGGTCCGCCACCGGCATGCAGTCGCTGGTGGCGGCAGGTCTCGGCATCGCGCTCTTGCCGCGCCTGGCGATCCATCCGCCGGAGGGGGCCACCGTGGTCGAGCTTGCCCCCCCGCGTCCCACACGGACCCTGGCGATGATCTGGCCCGTCGGGGCCGCGCCACGCACCCATGCCGCTCGCGCCTTTTTGGAACGGATCACCCGGGACCTGGAGGGATACCAAAATGCCGCTTCGTGACGAGGATCTGCCCAGGGGGATTGTGCGGAGCAGGCCCAAAGGAGAACCCCCTCGTGCGGAGGCACCGCTCCCCCCCCGTTCACGCCCGCACGAACGAGGGGAGGAAGAAATCGCCACTGAACGAGCGGGGAACGGTGCCTCCGAAAATCGCATCACCGCCCTGGAACCCCAGCAGAAGCGCGAAGGACGGGTCAATGTGTTTATTGACGGCAAGTTCGCTCTGGGACTCTTTGACGAGGTCGTTCTTGGTCTCGGCCTTCGGATCGGCCAGCAGATCACGCCCGAGCGGTTGGAGGAGATCGCCGCGGCGGAAACGCTGCGCCGCGCTCTTGAGGACGCCTATAACCTGCTCTCGTTCCGGTCACGAGCGGAAAAAGAGCTTGCGGACCGGCTCGCCCGCAAGGGCTACGATCCGTCCGTTATCGTCCAGGTGACCGAAAAGCTTCGCGCGGCGGGGTACCTGGACGACGAAGCCTTTGCCCAGAGCTGGGTGGAGGGCCGGGGCAGGACACGCGGGAAGCGCGCACTGGCCCATGAGCTGCGGCAAAAGGGTGTGGACAGCGAAACCGTGGCCAGGACTCTCGCGGAGACGAAGACTGAGGAGGCAGAGCAGGAGTCCGCGCGGCTTGCCGCCGTCCGCAAAGTGGGGGAGCGGCCCTCCGATGGGAGCCGGGAAGCGCAGGCGAAGCTCGCCGCGTTCCTGCAGCGGCGCGGCTTCGGATGGGACATCATCCGTCCGGTCCTCGTCGCGCTTTACGCGGTCCGAGACGACGACACGGACGAGGCTGGGGACGGCGATTTCGACGAGGAAATCTCCAGCGACCAATCGGGGCGAAACCCTGTATAATAGACTTACGCTTGCTGGAAGTCGCTCTTTCCAGGCAGGTGTCGGGGGTTATTCGTTTGTGGTTCCTTGCCCCGTGTACCCGGATCAGATCGCCAGAGGTTGCTGCGCTCCCGCCGCCAAAAGACCCATTAAACTGTCTGGAGGTGAAGGGAAGCTGAACACATTATTACTTGTATTTGCTATCGCCGTCCCAACCCTGCTGCTGGCGGGGGGCGGATTCGGCGTCCTGTACCGGCTCCGCCTTCAGCCTCTACAAACCGAGCTGGATGCGAAGCGGAAGGAACTCGAAAAGCAGCGAGAAGACGCGGATAAAGAGATCGAGGCCCGTCGGAAAGAGGCGCTTGTCGCGGCGAAGGAGGAGGTATACCGCCTCCGTGCCGAGATGGAGCGAGAGAACCGCGAAAAACGCGCGGAGATCGGACGGCTGGAGCGCAGACTGGCACAGAAGGAAGAGACGCTGGAGCGGCGTGTCGAGACCCTGGAGACACGCGAAGGGGGCTTCGCCGCGCGCGAGGTGGAGGCGGATCGGCTTCGCGGCGAGCTGAATCATCTTCTGCTGCGACAGCGGACAGAACTGGAGCGGGTCGCCGGGCTGAATTCCGACGATGCCCGCACCCAGGTGCTCAAAGCCGTCGAGGATGAGACGCGGCACGAGGCGGCGCGCCTGATCCGCGACATCGAGGAGCAGGCCAAAAGCGAAGGCGACCGGCGCGCGCGCAACATCGTGACGCTCGCGATCCAGCGCTGTGCGGTAGACCAGACCTCGGAAACCACCGTTTCCGTGGTCCCGCTGCCGTCTGATGATCTGAAAGGGCGCATCATCGGGCGGGAAGGGCGTAACATCCGCACCTTCGAGACGCTGACCGGGGTGGACGTGATTATTGACGATATGCCCGAGGCGGTGGTCGTTTCCGCGTTCGATCCGGTTCGCCGGGAGATCGCGCGGATCGCACTGACAAACCTGGTAGCGGACGGGCGGATCCACCCCGGACGCATCGAGGAGATGGTCGAAAAAGCACAGGGCGAGGTCGAGGACCGGATGCGTGAGGCCGGGGAACGGGCCGTTCTGGAGTCGGGGGTCACGGGCCTGCATCCCGAACTGATCCGGCTGATCGGGCGGATGCGCTATCGCATGAGCTACGGGCAGAATATCCTCAGTCACAGCATCGAGGTCAGTCAGATCTCGGCGACCGTGGCCGCGGAGATCGGGGCCAATGTCGAGATCGCACGCCGGGCGGGCCTGTTGCACGATCTGGGCAAAGTGTACTATGAGTCGGACCAGCCGCACGCGCTGGTATCGCGCGACCTGATGCTGCGCTACGGCGAGCATGAGGAGGCGGCCCATGCGGCGGGGGCGCACCACAATGACATCGAGCCGGAAACCGCGGAGGCGGTGATCGTGACGACCGCCGACGCGATTTCTGCGGCGCGTCCGGGCGCGCGCCGTGAGATGCTGGAGAACTATGTGCGGCGTCTGCAGAAGCTGGAAACCATCGGGGATGCCTTTCCCGGTGTCGAGAAGACCTATGCGGTGCAGGCGGGCCGCGAGATTCGCTTGATGGTCCGCCCCGGCGAGGTGGACGACCTGGCGGCGATCCAGTTGGCGCGGGCCGCCGCCAAGAAGATCGAGGAAGAGATGGCCTCGCAGTATCCGGGCCAGATCAAAGTGACGGTGATTCGGGAGACCCGCGCCACGGATTACGCAAAATAGGCGGCGGGACCTGGCGGCGGCGGACAGTTCATCAGGACGCCGAGTGCGACCCCTGGAAAATAGCAGAATGGCTGGATGAAGATACTTTTTCTTGGGGACATCGTGGGCAGGCCAGGGCGCGATATTGTCACATCGCTGCTTCCGGCCCTGCGCGAGGAGTTTCAGCCCGATATCGTGATCGCCAATGCGGAAAATGTCGCCGGGGGATGGGGCATCACCCCGACTCTGGCCCAGCATCTGTTATCGCCCGGCCTGATTGACGTAATCACCATGGGCAACCACACCTGGGCCAAGGAATCGGGCGTGGAGGTAATGGAGAACGAGGCGCGTGTTCTGCGGCCCGCCAACTATCCCCCCGGTGCACCCGGGCGCGGCCACGGCTTATTCAAGACCGCGAGCGGCGCACTGGTCGGGGTCGCGAACCTGAACGGGCGCATCTTCATGGACCCGCTCGATGACCCCTTTCGCGCCGCGACCGAGATCGCCTGCCAGCTTCACAAGCAGACCCCGATCGTCTTTTTCGACTTTCACGCCGAAACAACTTCAGAAAAAGCCGCGTTCGGCTGGCACTGCGACGGGCGCGCCTCGGTGGTGGTCGGGACCCATACGCATGTCCAGACTGCCGACGAGCGGGTGCTGCCCGGCGGGACCGCTTTTATCACCGATGTCGGGATGTGCGGCCCGGTGGACTCCGTGATCGGCATGGACACGGAGACGGTGCTGACCAAGTTTCGGACCCAGTTGCCTCATCGCTTCAAAGTCGCCGAAGAGGGTCCGGCAATACTTTGCGGCGTCGTTATTGACGTGGACGAAACCACGGGTCGTGCGCAAAGTATTGAGCGTATCCGCCGGTCCGTGGGATAGCGCAATTTCTCTCCAGCCTAGCTCCTTTGACTGTGGCCTTTTCGGCGTTGCGATTCCTGTCGACCCCGGCACTGCGGACGCGATATACAAGCACGAAATGGTCCATTCTTGCATCGCGTCCCGGATACCTGTCTTCCTGCGGCCTATTCGGGAGGCTATGTACCTTAGAAACATCATAGGGCAATGGCGTTACCTCTATTTGCTGTTATCAAGTCGCTCAACGTGCGGTTGCACCTGTTCTTCGAGCTACTAATTGTAATGACAATTGTTTTTATAGGATTTTCACTGTCTTTTCTTATAGTCGGTAAATTTTATCGGGGCAAAGGTTTGTAAATGGCGGCTCAATGCCCCTCGGAACCAACTGCACTCGGTCCCATCATGGCTGGTCGCTTTACGCCACCGGTCGCCGTCGCGACCCTGGCACTGCGAACGTGCGAACGAGGGAGACCGCTCATGACTCAGCGGGTTTCCCCGGGACAGTTTTTGAAAGCAAGACAGACGTGACCTTCACTGTGGCCCCGAGGTCGTAGAGAAGCGGAGATTTCTGCAAGGAGTTCTCACCCGTAGGTGAGATGCCCCTTTAGCGGAGGGGTCTTTTGGTTCGCAGCAGGGCAGTTGCGCAGTTCGCCCAGTACCTCTTATAATATAGGCCGGTGCTTTTCCTCAATTACTGCGCCGTCCTGAACCGAAAGGAACCGATTTTTCTCCCATGCAGCCAAAGCAGC
>JACMJB010000195.1 GCA_014380815.1 Armatimonadota bacterium | reverse complement strand
GTAACCGAGTCTGCGAATACAGGCGCACCCGCTGCAAGTGAGATCGCAACGACAGAAGTGATAAACGTTTTTCTTGTGCAAAGTAAAAGGAGTGAGCGGAGGGTCCGGCGCGGTTGTCGGGCCTTTTGCTTTTGGAACGGCGATATAATCAACCTATGCGATTTCCCCCATGGCGCTCTGGTATTTTCTTCCCGATGGCTTTGCTCGCGATTGGCTGCGGTAAGGCGCCGCGCAAGCAGGGTGCGCTCGCCATTCCCACGAGCGGCAACGTCCGTGTTGTGAGCCGAAAGGTTGCGCAGACGCCGAGCCGTCTTCAGTGGAAATGGAGCGTTATCGGGGAGCGGAACTGGCGCAGCGCCCAGGTCAAGGACGCGACCGCCTCGCTGACGAAAACCTATCCTCTGAATGATGCGACCCAGAGCGGCGGGTGTAATATCTGGGAGTGTGATCTGACCGCCGAGAGGGGGCAATGGACGCTCACCCTCCATGGCTCCGATGGCACCACGGCAACCGGCACCGGAGCGCTTCCCGCGAATGCGGGAGCGGACCCGCGAAAGGCGGTCCAGATCCGGGAAGAGGCGGACAGATTGACCAGCCTTCCCGCAGACCTGACCCTGGCGACCGTGGACGGTAAAACCGTCGCGTTCCACATCGACCGGTAGATACTCTCGCGGGATAACGTGCTCCTTCCTCCGATACTCCTGTTGATCCTCGCGGTCGCCGCCTCGCTGCTCTGGCTTCTGTTGGTCCTTGCCCTGTCGGTTCTGGCGCATGAGTTCGGTCATGCGCTCGCGGCCTGGGCAAGCGGAATGGTGGTCACGTCGCTTGGCATCGGGAGCGGAAAGCCGCTGCTGGTGGTGCGTCTTCCGGCAGCGGGCACCCTGCTGTATTTTTGCCGTCTGGGGCTTCGTTTTTCCGGAGTCACCTGGACCTTCTCTCCGAAGGGGGAAGTCTCTCGCTGGCAGGAGATTCTTCTGGCATCGGGCGGTTCCCTGGTAAATGCGGGGATCGCGCTTGTATCCGCGTGGGCGCTGACCGCTTTCGAGACGCTGCAGCCTCCATTCCTGACTGTCTGGATGCCGACGGTCACGGTCCTGCTGGTGAACAGCGTTCTCGCTCTTTCCTTCTTCGTGCCGCACCGGACCCGGCATCCCGAACAGGGCACCCTCCCCTCCGACGGCCTTCAGATGGTCTCCGCACTGTACCCGGCGTATGCTCTGGGGGGACAGTACGGGAGGCAAAGTGTCCGTTTCACGGGTTCGCTGCGGACACTGACGCAGCAGCGGGCGTTCTGGGAGAGTATCGGGGACACCACGATGTTGTGTGTGGCTCTGCTGCGCGCCGCCGACTCGTATCTGAGGCTGGGGGAGCGGGAAGCGGCGCTCGCCTGCTGGAGGGAGGCGTCTGACCTGCCTCTCCTCGCAGCCGTGGAAGGGTATCGCCGGGCCTGGAGCGGCCTGCTTGCCGTGCGGCTGGGCACTGCGGCCGACCCGGCAGTGAGTCTTGATCTGGCGGAGGCCGAGTTCCGGGCAGTCGGAGATAGATCGGGAGTGGACCGGGTCACCCTGGAGCGGCTGACCCGGCTAGGAAATCTGCCGCCCGCCGACCGCGAAGTGGAACTCGCCGCGCTGCAGTCGCGGGCTGGTGCGCCCCTGTTGCTCTCAGTTCTGGGTGCCCGCATCACGCTTCAGGCCACCGCCGCAATGGAACCCGACTGCGCCTCCGGTGAGTCTGCTGCTCGCATCGAACTGCTTGTCAGTCGGTACGACGCCGCCCGCATCGCCTACCCCTCCCCGGTGACCGATGTGCACGTCTACGAAATGGTGGCGAGGGTCCGTGCAGCGGCGGGAGATGAGGGGGGCGCTGCAATCGCTTATGAACGTGCGCTCGCCGCGTCGCGCCGTGTCTTTCTCGCTCTGGCGTTTCTGCCGGACGTTCAGGAGCGGTACGCCGCGCGCCAGGGGCCGCTGATCGAAGCGGCCCGGCTATGCTGTCTGCGGCTTGGAAGATCGGCGGATGCCGAGCGGTACGCCCGCCTTTTTCCCGCCCGGGGCTGAACTACTGCGCGTGCAGCGGAGTCCGATACGCCTGCTGCACGCCCCAGAAGAGACTGAGCAGCGAAAACACGATGCCCCACAGGTCGGTGCTGAGCGTGAGGAGGAGTCCCGCCGCACAGAAAAGGAACGCCATGATAGCACTGAGCAGCGCCATGACATTTCCGCCATGTCCACCCGACCCCTTCACCACGCCGACCCCGATCAGCCAGCCCACGCCGATGGCGAAGAATGCGATGTTGAAGTTCCACTGGTTGAAAAACGCCATCCATGCTGCCGTGCTTACAATCCCCGCGAGGAAGCCAAGACCCAGCCCGCCCAGCACATTCCCGATTCCCAGAGCGGTCGAGGTCAACGGAATGAGCGTGGGAGCTGACATCTGGCTCTGCAGCAGCACCGGGGCCGGCGGCGGCTCCCCAGTGACAGTCGAGGCGTTCATCTCACCGGCGACTCGTGCACGAATCGCCGCGACGCAGCTCTGGCAAACGGTCTTGCCCGCGACCGTCATCTGGCAGCCCAGACAGGCGGGCTGACCGCATTCCGCGCAGTCTCCCGCCGAAGGACGGTCCGGATGCACCGCGCAGTTTTCGGATGTAGTGGTTAAGGTGTCCATAATCTCCTTTAGGTTTCGGCAGCGCCGTCAGTGTTTAGCCGCTAAAGCGAAAGCTGAATCGGTACAACCGGGCCACCCCCGGGGTGGCGGCGAATGCTGTAATCGTGCGTGAAGTATACTGCCACAGCGAGAAAAACGATCAGGCCAAAGTAGGCGAACCCGTAGCGCCACTGATCTCTGGGAGAAACGCGGAAGTAGGCCTCCGCCGCTTGCGCCGCGACAGGGTCCGTGCCCGGTTTCCGCTTGCCGACTTTCCAGCCGGAAAGGATGCGCGGCAGGCTTGCCAGGGCCAGCAGAAAGATCAGCGGGTTCAGGAGTCCCAGGGGGAGCAGCAGAACCGAGGTGATGGCGAGGATTCGCGGCGAAAAAAGCGGCACGATCCAGCCGCCATCAAGCGGAGCGACCGGGGCCAGGTTGAACAGATTGATGATAAAGCCCCACGAGGCCACCGCGAGCCAGAACGGGTTCTTCGTCGCGGCGTACAGCCCCAGACAGGCGACACCTGCTGCGGTACCCACGACCGGCCCCGCGATCCCGATGAAGGCGTCCTCTGCGGCATCCTTGCCGCCGCGCACGGTCACGAACGCCCCCATGAATGGAATGAACATCATAATGCCCCACGGCTTGCCCCGCAGATGCCCGGCGAAGGCGTGGCCGCATTCATGGATGAAGATCGTCAGCACCATCGCTGCGCCAAAGCCCCATCCGTAAGCGCTGGCATAGGCCCACATCGAGACGAACATCGAGCCGCCCGTGATCAGCAGCGTCTTGAAGATCCCGAAAAACTTGAAGGCGACCAGCAGCGACTTCAGCTTGAAAAGCAGGAACAGAAAGGAGGCGATCACCCCGAAAATGCCGCCCTTGCTCTTCCACCGTTCCACCAGACCCGGCTGAGCGGGTTCTGGCGGCGGGGGCGGCTGGTAACCGGAGGCGGCAAGCGCCGCCGCACGCTCTGCCAGGATCTGGCGACGGATCTCCGTCTCGACCGCGTTTTCTGCGCTTTCCACCGGTTTCGTGACCGGACCTGACGTGGCGGGTTCCATACGGCGGAGATCTCCTTAGGTCTGCTGCTCTAGGCACTAGGCAGCAGCGGTGCTCGGTTCGGCAGGGGGAAGAGCAGGCGGCGGGGGAGCGGGCATCGCGGCGCTCTCATCCAGGACCACTGGCTCCACCTCGGCAAACAGAGCCACTTTTGCGCTCATCTCGTTGAGGGCGGTACCCCGGAGTCCGCCCATTTTGCGAACGATCCGCCCATCACCCGCGGCGAGATAGGCGGTAGGCACGGTTGTGACCCCGTAGGTCATGGAAAGGTAGCGATCCCGGTCAAGCAAAAGGGGAAAGGTGATCCCTTGCTGCAGGGCAAGCGCGCGGGTCTCGGTTTCGCCGTCCTGCGAGATGCCCCAGACCGTCAGCTTGCCGCTTTCTTTATATGCGTCAGCTAGCTTCTGAAAGAAGGGCAGGACCTGCTGGCTCAGGACATCGTCCGTGCGGAAGAACACCACTGCCAGCATCCCTTTCTTGCGGGCATCGGCTGTCTTGCAGGGCTTACCGGAAAGATCGGTGAGCAGGAAGTCACGCAGGTACTCGTTCTGGTTCAGGGTGTTGTCGCCCCAGCGCTGCTGGGACTGTCCTCCGAAAGCGGATGGCATAAAGGGCAAAGTCCTCGAAATGGAAGATGGCTCGTCGGGTGCGCAACGACGCGGATCAGAACCGGCTAGAGGCGATACTCGCTCCGCGCAGCGAGGACGCCTCGCTCGTCGGTCAGGGTCGCGGAAAGCCGGTGCTGTCCGCTGCCGAGGCGGGGAAGGGAAAGCGTGGCCTCGTAGGTCCCAAATTCCCCGGAGCGAAAGACCTCGCGCCCATCCACGGCATAGCGCACCGTGAAGCGGGCCGCATAGGGACAGCGCGCCCAGGCCGACACTTTCAGTATACCATTGGGGGCAAGCTGCCGGGCTGCTTTGCCGGAGACCAGCGGCACCAGGGGAGACGAGGCGGAGTCGCCAAGGGCGGAGAGAAACTGCGGCGCGCGGATCGCGCGGGCATAGGCGGCGCGAACCGTTTCCTCGTCGGTGATCGAGTAGTTGTTGAGCTGACGCCCCGGCGCCGCGTAGACCAGATTGTTCATGTTGAAAAGATTGATGCACTTGATACGGGGATACAGTCGTGGCAGGGAGGCATACATCTCCGAGATCTTGCGCGCCGCCCATGCCGACCGGTCCCGCCCTTCCGCCGCGCTGCGCCGGGAAGCCCCGTACTCGCCGACCATGATCGGCTTGCGGCCCGCATAGGCATCGTACACGAATCGGATCAGGTCGGCGGGGTTCTCCCACAGCGATGCGCGTGCCGGGTCGTTGTCGTGGCAGGGGACACTGTAGCAGGCTACCCCAACCCAGTCCACGTACTCGTCGCCGGGATAGAACCGGGCGATCGGCGCTTCGGGAATGCTGTTGACACACCAGACCATTGCGACGTTGGGGGCATACCGGGCCATCGCCCGGTGTACGATCCCCCACTTGGTGCGGTACTGCAGGGGGTCGCCGCCGTAGCGCGTCCACTGCCCGTTCATCTCGGAGGCGAAGCGCAGAAAGATCGGGCACTCAGCGCGGGCGGCATCTTCCGCGAACTCGCGCAGGTAGCGGTCCTCCTGAACAGCGGAAAGCCCCTGGTTCGGCTCCCAGGCGATGTGCGGCGCGACGCCCCGCTGTTTCAGCCGCTCCACCCAGCGCAGAGGGAACCGGCGGCCATAAGACAGGTAGCAGAACACTGAGGCATGGCTGCGCCCGGTCAGGTCCGCGAAGGCGTCCGGGTCATAGTGAGACTGGCTGTTCTCATCCAGAAAGCTTCGGCCCAGCCGCTCATCGCGATCAATGAACGCCCCCAGGTAGCAGCCGTGAGCCGGCTCATACTTTTGCAGTCGAACGTTTGGCGGCAGGCGGCGGGCACTGCCGGGCGGGTGGGCGAACAGCCGAATCTCGCTGGTGTAGCGGTCCGCCTTCGCCTCTTCGACCTTCGCCCCGTTGCTGTCGCCGCGGCGGCGGTAGATGGCAGCCTCCTGGCGGTACAAACCGGCAGCCTCAGTAAAGCGCCCGGCTCGAACCGCGGCATCCGCCTTTCGGCGCAGGGAAGCAGCAGAGTGTGTCAAAATCAAAAGATCGCCTCTGCAGAAAGAACGTCAGATCGGGGCCGCGTGTGAAACAAAAATCGGCAGCGGGACGATGGTCCCGCTGCCGGTCTTCGCCGAGCGCTTTGCCGGGGCTATTTTGCGAGGGAAACGCGAACCGTGGTGCCGTTGTCCTCGGTGCGCTCCGCATAGCGCACGATGGTATAGACGAGATCCTTTGGCCTGGTATCCGGGGTGACCTTGAAGACGATCGCGAAGCGGATCGCCGCTCCTGGCAGGACGAATGCCCCATCGGGTGAGCCTTCATCCGGCGCGACATCATAAGCATGAGGGGCTTTGGAGGTCTCGTCAAAACTGGTCAGGGCGGTATTTCCCCCAAAGTTGTAGGTGGTGCCACTATAGAACACAAACTCATCCTTCAGCGCGGTGCCGTTCTTGAGGCGGCAGTCCACAATGATCAGCTTCTCGTTCTGGCCCGCCGTGACCGTCTGATTGTAAATACGATTGTTGGCATACTTCATCTGGTACTTTTGCGTCTCGACCACGCTGTTGACGATGAACTTGTACTTTCCGGTGAACAGCTCTTCGCCGATCTTGCCCTGCAGCTTGCCAACCTGATTCGCGCCGCCTGCCGGACGAAGTGCGATCTGACCGCCACCGGAGTAGACCTTCAGTCCCAGGGCTTTCGCGACATCGTCAACTGGCACATAGGTCCGTCCGCCGATCTGCCGTGCATCGGTCGTTACCGGATTGCCGTTGATTACTAATTTGACGCTGCTGGAGGCAAGCGCGGCGCCCGCTACCACCACTGCCGCTGCCGCAGTACCGAAGAGCGCGTAGCCGCCCCGGCGAACGGGGGAAAGCTGTCCTGATTTCATGGTTCTGTCAAATCTGCCTTTCTGCGGGAAGCCAATCGTGGCCTCCCCGTACCTTAGACGAGCGAGGGGCACCTTTCGTGGCGGAAGCGGCCTGTGAAATAGACAACATCAAATTGCTGGACGTACTGAGAACCAGCCTGGTCCCGTGGTCCGTGTAGCAGCCCACCTGCGCCCCGAATCTGTCGTCAGGGTCCATCGTACTCACCCTTGAAGGCGTCGCCCCAGACTTCAAACCCGTCGCGACGCTTTGCCTCGATCACCGGCTAGCGGGGGCATTGGTACCGAGGTCTCAGAGCCCCGTGCTTCAAGCATCTGAACGATATGGCGCAAGTTTGCTCTGCCCTCAGCGGCGATGCAAGCGGTTGATCAGTTCAAGCTGTGGCATCGTGGTGCCGTCTACCTTCTGACCGACTGACTGATTAGCCGAATCGGTGGACGATGAAGATTGGCGATGCCACGCAGCGTGGATAAGGCCGTGGTCTCTAGATGCTGACCTTTCGATCCCTGTAAGACTGCAGCGGCGCTAACGTTTGCCGCCTAAAGGGAGCGGCGGGCGCAGACCAGGGCTTTGTAGTAATTGGGCTTGGTGAGGGCGTCCACATCCACCCGGCGATGGTTGGTCGAGGCGTGGATGAAGTAGCCGTTGCCGAGATAGATACCGGTATGACTGACCCGGCCTTTGTTGCCCATGTCGAAGTAGATACGGTCGCCGGGGGAAAGGTCTGACCACTCCACAAGCTGCCCGACCTTTGCTTGATCGGCGGCGACCCGGGGCAGCGAGAACCCCTGAGAGCGAAACACCTTTTGCACGAAACCGGAGCAGTCCAGGCCCGACCGGGAGACCCCGCCCCATACATACGGGACACCCATATAGGTGAACGCTTCCTGAAGCAGGGGATACGCGCGGGAGGAGGCACCGGCGGCAAGTTCCGGCGCGGTCGGCGCGGTCGGCGGGGCCTCCAGCGCCGGAGGAGCTGCTGCCTCGGTGCCTGGGGTGGTCGTCTCTCCCCCTGTTTCCGCAGCGGCGGAGTTGGCGGCGGCGACAGCGAGAGCGCTGCCAGGCGGCGGGGTGATCTGGACCTGATAGTCAATCATCTGGATGGCGCTTTTGGCGACCCAGCCGACACTGTTGTCCGCCATCAGGACCCCGTAGAATTGACCCGCCTCGTAAACAAGGGCGAGGTTCGTTCCCTGGGGCACCTTGGAGAGGATGCGGGAGGTGGGATCGTACTCACGCCGCATGATCGCCTGCTCCGCGCGGACCACCCCGACACGCCCGGTAAGCGTTTTGGGCGACAGCGCAGGAAGGGAGGCGGACTGGGCGCGATCGTATGCCCCGCGCGAGGCGAGCGGTGCCTGGGATCGCCGCCGGGAGTTTCTGCGACGGGTCGTGGGCGCGGAGGCAACCTGGACGGGCTGGCCCACCACCATATCCCCCTCCTGCGGACGGCTCGTTTGCGCCGATGCGCCGGGCGCGAAAACGGCGGCGGAAAGCGCCACAAGTGCGGAAACCGATAAAAGCCGCGCGATCTGCGGCAGCGTCTTCGTCGCCACGAGGCGATGTCCTCCCGGTGCCGGGGTCCTGCCTTCAACGGTGGCGGGACGGCATCCATACTCTTCTTTGGCAGATTCGACGCTCAGGTATAGGTCTCCTTCGAAGACCACCGAAAAATTACCGGGAGAAATAGGGTGTATCCGCCCTTATCCCAGGTTTCCGCGCCGTTCCTTTCGGTAGCCTGAAGGCGAAACGCCCATCACGCGCTTAAAGGCGGTGCTGAACGCGAAGGGGTTTTCATACCCGACCTTTCGCGCGACCGCTTCCACGCTGTAAAAATCCGACGCCAGCAGGGACGCGGCATGGCGCATTCGGAGAAACGCGATCTGCTGCATCGGGGTGCGCCGCAGGTCGCGGGCGCAGAGGCGGCGAAGCTGTTCGCCACTCAGCGAAGTCTGCTCCGCGAGAGAATCTATCGTCCAGCCATGGGCGGGGTTGGCGGCGACCGCGGCCCAAAGGCGGCGCAGACGGGTATCCTCGCCGGAAGGCTGCGCGATTCGCCGTGCCTGGGCATCCAGCAGGCTCGACCACTCTTCCAATACTACTGAGTCCGCCGCCCCGTTCATCGCCTCCGCATAAAGCCCGCGAATCACGCCTGCAAGCGGCTCCGGGTTCACGTCCGTCACGAGCGGCGCAGCCAGATGCCGCAGCGGGTCGGACCCTCCTCCAAAGCCCTGAGGCAGATACAGCACCCAGGCGATCTCCCAGGAACCCCGGCTCTCCGGCGATGCCTTGTACGCGTGGGGTACTCCCGCCGGGGTGAGATAGGCCGTTCCCGGTTCGCACCGAAGCCACTCGCCGCCCGCTGCCAGAAACCCGGTACCTGACAGGCAGACCAGAATCTGACAGAAGAGCGGATCGTGCCGGATAAACGTGAAGGGCGCGCGGGCCTCGGAGACACCGGCCAGATAGATGCCGCGCCGCGCCAGACCGGAGCAGAGCCGGGAACTTACCATCCGCTCGGTTGTGCGGGTGCCAATAATGTGTGTTTCGCGAAGGTTTAGGTTGATATTTCCCATGGACGAGCCGCTTCCCGCGATGCTACCATACTGTATCAGGTGAAAGAACGCTGGTTTTCACAAAGGATGATTAAATGGCTGACTCCTCCCTCCCTCGCTCCGAATATCCGCGTCCGCAGTTCGTCCGTCTCGATCTGGCGGGCAAACCGGCCTGGCAGTGCCTGAACGGAACCTGGCAGTTTGAAACGGACGGGGGGGACAGTGGCAAAGAGCGTGGCCTGGTGGAGCAGGAACTAAAGGAGACGATCACCGTTCCCTTCTGCCCGGAATCGTCCCTGTCCGGCGTTGGAAACACCGATTTCCTGCATGTTGTCTGGTACCGCCGGACTGTGACGATTCCCGCCGACTGGACCGGATGCGACACAGTGCTCCACTTCGGAGCGGTAGACTACGACGCGACAGTCTGGGTAAACGGGGTCGAGGTGGGGCGGCACCGCGGCGGGTTTACGCCGTTCTCGGTCAGTCTGCGCGGCCTTGCCGCACCCGGCGAAACGGCGGTGATCGTGGTCCGCGCCCGTGATGAGAACCGGATACCACAGCCACGAGGCAAGCAGTCCGCGACCCACGCACCCTGGGGGTGCCATTACACGCGGACAACCGGGATCTGGCAGACCGTTTGGATGGAGCCAATCCCCTCCGTCGCCGCGCTGAAGCGTCCGCGCATCACGCCTGATGTCGCGGGCAGTGCGTTCCATCTGGAGCTTCCGCTGACACAGAACCGACCCGGCTTCCGGATCACGGCATCCCTCCGCGATAACCGGGGGGTGGTCGCCTCTGGCTCCGTGCGCGCCGATCTGGACTTTGCGCCGCGTCTCGCGCTCTCGATCCCCAGTGACCGCTGCCGCCACTGGTCGCCCGCCGACCCGCATCTGTACGACCTGGAAATAGCACTGGTGGATGGTGCCGGGGCAATCATAGACCGGATTGCGAGCTATGCCGGTCTGCGTAGCGTCGCCATTGACGGCAAAAAGGTCAAGATCAATGGTGAGACCCTCTTTCAACGTCTGGTGCTGGACCAGGGATATTATCCCGACGGTGTGATGACCGCTCCTACGGACGAGGCGCTGATCCAAGACATCCAACTGTCTCTGGATGCGGGCTTCAACGGGGCGCGTCTGCATCAGAAGGTCTTTGAGGAGCGGTTCCTGTACCATGCGGACCGACTGGGGTATCTGGTCTGGGGGGAGTTCGCGGACTGGGGGTGCAGCGGCTACGGACCCACCCACGACCACCAGCAGCTTGGGATCGCCTACGCGGCGCAGTGGCTTGAGGCACTGGAGCGGGACTACTCGCATCCGTCCATCATCGGATGGTGCGCCCTGAACGAGACTCATCAGCTGCTCCACGATCGGATCACCAGCCTCGACGATGCGACCCGCGCACTGTTTCTGGCGGCGAAGGCGATGGATACGACGCGCCCGGTCCTCGACACCTCCGGATATTCTCACCGAGTCCGCGAAACCGACGTTTACGACTCTCACGACTACATCATTGACGCCGACTTCGCGGTGGGACTGGAGAAGATGCGCAAGCGTCATGCCGAACTCTTCGCGGACAATCCGTATCTCAATCTGCAGGGGAGCAAAACGGCGATGTCCGTGCCGTATCAGGGGCAGCCGTTTCTTCTCAGTGAGTTCGGCGGTTTCCGCTGGAACCCCGCCGAGGCCCGCCTGCGAAAAGGGGATGACTGGGACTCCACGACAAGCTGGGGGTATGGCTCCGACCCACAAACGCTCGACGAGTTCTACCACCGTTTCGAGGCGGTATGCGCGCTCCTACTGGAGAACCCGGCGATGTTCGGCTACTGCTACACACAGCTTACGGACATCTATCCGGAGGAAAACGGTCTGTACCAGTTCGACCGGACCGCTAAGTTCGACAGCGCGCGCCTGAAAGCGATCCAGCAGCGGATCGCCGCGATCGAGGAGCGGGGCGCGCACGAGGCTGATCAAGACCGCTAACAAACCCCGTCAGGGGGCGGTGAGGGCGGGAGGGGCGGCGGGCATACGCTCGCTGCCCTTATTCGTCCGGGGGCAGTGGCTTCGGGTCACGAATCGTGAGCAGGGAAAGCAGAAATCCGGCGGTGAGGAGGATGCCTGCCCCGATAAACGGGGCGAGCGGTCTCCATTGATAGATCGGGGGGCCGAACACCCCGCCGATCAGCATGCCGATGCCCTGGAACGCCTTGACGGCCCCGATGACGCTGCCTCGTGTTTTTGGGCCGCTGATATCGGAAAGCAGTGCCATATACGCCGGGAACGCCAGCACGAACCCGACCCCCAGCAAAGACCCCAGAACGATAAGCGCGGCCTGTGACTCGTATTTGATGATGAGCCACATCGAAGCGGAGGCGATCGCCATGCCAAGCTGGATCGTTCGCGCTTTTCCCCATTTATCGCCCAGCCTGCCGAGGGGGGCGGAGACGGCGGCGACAACCAGCGCGGGCCAGAGCAGCAGCCCCCCGAAGCCGGTCTCGGTGACCTTCAGCCGGTCCATGGCATAGAATTTGACGTTCAGGGCGATCAGGCCGATCCCCAGGAAAATCACAAAGACCAGAAGCAGCAGCATCGGGATTCGCCGGAGCGACTCCGTGATGGCCTTCCAGGTAACCGTCTCGCCGTGCGGATTATCCACTGCCTCCGTGTCTTTGCGCTCTTCCGCCTCCGCTCTGCGAGCCGCCAGATGCGCCGAGTGCGAGGGAACAACCAGAAACGCCACGACTGCCGCGATCAGAAAGGCGACGGCGGCAAACCCGAACGAGGGGGCATACCGCCAGGGGTTGTTCAGGGAGAGATTGAGCCGCGCCGCGATGGTGTCGTTGAGCAGGCCCCCGATCAGCGGTCCGATGGCAAGTCCGATCATGTAGGAAACGTTCAGCAGCCCCATCGCCGTGGAACGCTGCTTCTCGTTCACCCGGTCGCCGATAGAGGCGAAGACCGCGGGCCAGAGCGCCGCCGCGCCCGCGCCGTCCAGGAAACGCAGCGTGACCAGAATCCCGATCCCGATCGCCTGGCCGGTGCCCTGGTCCGGTATCCGCAGCAGGGCGGTGCAGACACAGGTGAAGACTGAAAGCAGCGGGCCGATCACCATCAGCAGGCGTCGTCCGTAGCGGTCCGCCAGAATGCCGGTTGGCCCGTTCAGCAGCGCCTCCGCCAGCAAAAAGGAAGCCCCCACGAATCCCACGATATTGGGCAGGCCCAGGCCGTTGCGAACATAAACGGGCATCGTGGAGTTGTTCACCACGCCATAGGCCAGCTCTGCCAGCAGCGCGATCAGAGCCATCGCCGCCATAAATGGCCAGGGCATCAGGGACTGGTTTACGGGGTGCGGTCTCGCCGTTCGGGCAGTGGACATGTCGGCTTAGAATACCCTGGAAAAAGCGCCCCCTTCTTTGCCCTGCCCCCGCCCCACATCCGCCGCTCGCCCGAAACACGAACTGGCATTACCGTCCCTCCCTGCGTTAAAATGCTCCGTTCCCGTCCGATTGTTTCACCGGCGGGCGAAGTGGCAATACCTTTTAGAGCGGTGCAGAAAGCACTACTCTCTGGACGGGGATAACGGAATCGTTGCGAAAAAACTGGCTTAAAGACCCGTTCTGCGGAATCTCCCACTTCGTGGGTGCCCTCCTGGCAATCGCGGGGATGATCTTTCTTATCATCGAGGCGAAAGGAAATCCCTGGGAGATCGTTTCGTTCACGATCTACGGAACCACGCTTTTTGTTCTTTATCTGGCAAGCGCGCTCTATCACAGTCTGCGTGTGGGGAAGCGGGCCGAAAGCGCGCTTTATGGATTCGACCGTGCCGCCATCTACGCCCTGATCGCGGGTACCTACACGCCTATCTGCCTAGTGGCACTTCCCGCGGGGTGGGGCTGGAGCCTTTTCGGGGTAGTCTGGGCGCTGGCGATCACCGGCATCCTGATTGACATCATCTCTCGCCGCCGGACCCCAGACTGGGTGCAGGCCGTCTTGTATCTGGCGACCGGATGGGTAGCGATCGTTGCCATCCGTCCTTTGATCGCCTCCCTGCCTGCCGCCGCGCTTGGCTGGCTTGTCGCGGGCTGCGTCATTTACTCCGCGGGGGCCGTTATCTGTGTTACCGACTGGCCCAAAATCAAACCGGGTGTCTTTTCGGCTCACGAACTCTGGCATGTGCTGGTGATCGCGGGCAGCGTCTGCCACTTCGTTCTGATGGTCATTCTCATGCGGGCCTTCTAGGGCAGAGGAACCACCACGCGAACCGTTCCTGCCCGCTCGTGGCGCGCGAGGAGCGTTACCGCACCGCCCCCGGGTGCCCGAACCACCCACTCGACCTTCGCGCGGTCGTCGGTGATGTCGGCATTGGCGCCGGAGTTGCCCACAGGCTTATAGGCTCGCCCCTCCAACTGGTTCAGCTCTTCGCGCGCTTTGCCGGTGACCAGTGCCGCCCCCTCAGGGAGTGTGATCTCCGCGACAACCGGGCGCACCACCTTGCGCTCCAGCGCCTTTTTCGCGACATACGACGGGAGCCATCCGGTATTCTCCACCACCAGCCGAATCCGGTATGCGCCGTCGCCAAGGGGCAGCGCCTCGGCGGTCTTGATGGCGAGCCGGGGGCTGATCAGGCTCTGCCAGATCAGCCAGTCCGCGTGGGGGGCCACCTCGGCCTCCAAAAACTGCGGTGCGGGGTTGCGAAACGCGTACAGGATATCCCAGCCACCGATCTCGACCGAGCCAAGATCAGGGTGTTCGAAGGGCTGCCAATCGTAGTAGCCCTTCCCGCCCAGGTGGGTGTCCGCCCAGCGCACCATCGTCAGATCGTCGGCGGGGTCGTGGTCGCGCCAGAACGAGGTGAATTTGAAGCTGCCAGGCTTGGTATCTTTCGCAAAGCCCTCGGTGATCCCCGCCTGACGTTGCGGTGACCAGATCTCAGTGGTCCAGGCGAAGATCCCGAGCTGATCGTAGCACCAGTCGTCGAAAACGCCGGTGATCACCTCTTTGGGATGGTACTTGAAATCGTGGAAAACGGAGCAGGCGGGATACCCGGTAAGCTCCGTGCCCTTTTTGCCAATGGCCTGATAGGTCCAGAGATCCTCGGCGGGGAAGCTTTCGTCGGCCTGGGTGCCGTAGGGCCGGAGCAGAACGCCGGAATAGGTGTGGAAGGTTACGGCGGCGCAGATATTCCGGTGCCGTGCGACAAAATCCACGACGGCCCGTGCCTCCGGCTCGCTCGTGGGATAGGGACCCGCACCCACCTGCTCCGCTTCGGGCCGCCACTGGTTCGGAAAGTTGCGGTTCAGGTCCAGCCCTTCTTTGTTCTTCTGCATCCCGAACGTGGCCCCGTCATACTGGGTCAGGTTGCCTTCGGGAAGGAGGCGATAGTACTCGCCGCCGGTTTCCGTGGGGTCCCGGCGCACCAGGATACGGGCGTCGTCGGGGTGCTTCTTCCAGGCACCATTCGAGTCCGGCACCCGCATCTGAAGGACCAGGCCGTCGCCGTTCACATCTTCCCGCTTGAGTCCGTCCAGCGGCTCTTCATCGAAGGGGTAGGGGCGCGTTGAGGAGCGCAGATAGCGCGGTGTATCCGAGAGAAAAACCTCGGCCCCATCCGGATTGACGCGCGGTATCAGGTAAAAGACACGGGTGTCGAGCGCCCGTGTCACGTCCTCGTCGGTCCCGTAGCGCGACACCAGCCTGTGCAGCAGATAGGTGCAGGCCGTGGTCGGCGAGACCTCGGTAGCATGGATGTTGCCATCGGCATAGACCGCGGGCTTTTCGCTGTCCGGTCCGGTTGCGAAATGAGTGACGGTAACGCACCAGATCTCTCGCCCCTCATGGCTTCTGCCAATACTTTCCAGGCGCACCAGGTCTGGCCTGGCATCCGCCACCGCATGGAGCAGCGCGGTCAGTTCGTCGTAGCGGATATACCGGTCGAAAGGAAAAGCGGGAAGAGGGTTCGGGGTTTCCATAGTCCTCGTTTCACTGCACGCGGTTTCGTTTCCTGCCGTACCGAGTCGTATTTCATCAGTGTAGATCTTCACGGATCTTTGCAGGCTTTTGGTACACGCAGTTGACGTAAACCGTGAAATCCCCTACGATTGACTGGGAAAGATCTCCCGAAAGGATTTATGCTACCGTGATTCTGTTGACTCGAAGGCTTGCCGCGAAGTCCGCGGCGATCCTCGCTGCCGCGCTGGCAGCCGGGTGTTCCAATCCGCAGGACAGTTCCGCCCCCGCCGCGTCCTCCTCCCCCGGCTCGGCAGCGACCGCGAAGACCCTGAACATCGCCGTGATCCCGAAAGGAACGACCCACGAGTTCTGGAAATCCGTTCACGCCGGGGCGGACTCCGCGGGCAAAGAACTGGGCGTCAACATCCTGTGGAAGGGGCCGCTGCAGGAGAACGACCGCGCACAGCAGATCGGTATCGTAGATCAGTTCGTGGCCTCAAACGTTTCCGCGATCGTTCTCGCGCCTCTGGACGATACCGCCCTGCAGACTCCCGTCCGGAGCGCGTCGACGAAAAAGATCCCGGTCGTTATCTTCGACTCGGCCCTCAAAGGGGAGGCAGGTAAGGACTACGCTTCCCTGGTCGCCACCAATAACTACAAGGGGGGGACCCTTGCTGGAGAAGCGCTGTCAAAGCTGCTGAACGGAAAAGGCAGTGTCGTGCTGCTCCGCTACCAGGAGGGCTCCGCAAGCACCCAGGAGCGCGAGAACGGATTTACGGACGCCATCAAGAAAAGCCCCGGTATCACGATCACGGTGAATAATCGCTACAGCGGCGCGACTGTCGGCGAGGCGAAATCCGCCTCGATGCAGCTCATTGACAAACTCAAAACGGCGGACGGTATTTTCTGCCCCAACGAGTCCAGCACTTTTGGCATGCTGCTGGCGCTTCGCCAGAACAATCTGGCAGGGAAGGTGAAGTTTGTCGGTTTCGACACGAGTCAGCCCCTGCTGGACGCGCTGAAAAAAGGCGAGGTCAACGCGCTTGTCGCTCAGAACCCGAACAAAATGGGCTATGAATCGGTCAAGGCGGCAGTGAGCGCTGCGAGGGGCGAAAAGGTCTCTACATCCATTGATACCGGGGTCACCGTGATCAACCCGGCGAACCTGGAATCCTCTGAGGTCAAAACCCTGCTGGGAGGGGCGTAGCGAGTCATGCTGACCATCGCTCCGGAGACCACGCAGGACCGGGACGTACTGCTTCGTATGACTGGGGTCCGCAAGCGGTTCGGCGTGACACTCGCCCTGGATGGGGTTGATCTGGAGGTGCGGAGCGGCGAGGTGCTGGCGCTGGTGGGGGAGAATGGGGCGGGCAAAAGCACGCTGATGAAAGTGCTTTCCGGTGCCCATACCCCCGATGAGGGCAGGATGTGGCTGGCCGGGCAGGAGTACCAGCCGCGAAGCCCACTGGACGCCCGCCGAGCAGGGGTCGCGATGATCTACCAGGAACTGTCGCTCGCCCCGGACCTTTCGGTTGCCGAAAACATCCTGCTTGGCATGGAGCCGACCCGGGGCGGTCTGCTGGACCACCGCGCGATGCGCGAGCGCGCCACCGCCGCCATCGCCCAGGTCTTTCCGGAGGGGATCGCAAGCACGACCCTGGTTGGCCGGCTGCCGGTCGCCTCGCAGCAGCTAGTGGAGATCGCCCGCGCGGTCGCGGTCGGCTCCCGGGTCCTGGTCCTCGATGAGCCGACCAGCAGTCTGACCCGCCCCGATGTCGCCCGGTTGTTCGATCTGGTGCGGAGGCTGCGGGCGCAGGGGCATGGCATCATCTACATCTCGCACTTTCTGGAGGAAGTCACGGCAATCTCGGACCGATATACCGTGCTGCGGGATGGTCGTTCGGTCGGCGGCGGTGCGACCGCTGCTGCCACCCATGACGCGATCATCTCGCTCATGGTCGGACGGAACGTGGACGATCTATACCCACGCTCCGTTCGGATGCCTGGCAAGCCCGTTCTGGAGGTGCGAGAGATCACCAGCCGCTCCGGAAAGCCAAGCGGGGCATCGCTGACCCTCCACCAGGGCGAGGTGCTCGGGGTTGCCGGTCTGGTCGGGTCGGGCCGCACCGAACTGCTTCGCGCGCTTTTCGGCCTGGATGCCGTTATCAGAGGCGAGGTCCGGGTCGCCGCGTACTCCGGGACCGACGGGACGTTTTCGTCCGCTCTCGGGGTCTCGCCGTCGCGCCGCTGGGGAGAGCGGATGGGATTGGTGAGCGAGGACCGAAAGACCGAGGGGCTGGCGCTGAACCTGAGCATCACAGATAACCTGACGCTGACCCGTCTGGCCCCCGTGGTCACTCCCGCTGGTCTGGACAAGGAAGCGCGGCACTGGGCTTCGCGCCTGGGCGTAAAATATCGCGAGGTGCGTCAGTCCGTTGGGGACCTTTCGGGAGGCAACCAGCAAAAGGTGGCTCTGGCCCGGCTGCTCTATCACGATGCCGAGGTCCTGCTCCTCGATGAGCCGACCCGTGGAATTGATGTGGGAGCGAAGGCCGAGATCTACCGTATCATTGATGAGCTTGCCACGGCGGGAAAGGCGGTCCTCATGGTCAGCAGCTACCTGCCGGAACTGCTCGGGGTCTGCGACCGCATCGCCGTGATGAACCGGGGGATACTGGGTCCCGCGCGGCCCGTGGCGGAGATAGATGAGCATAAAGTGATGGCGGAGGCCATCGAGACAACCACCACAGAACGGACAGGAGTGACCGCACGTTGACCGCGACGCCATTACCCGCCCCCGCCACGACGCCCCGCGGCGCGAGCCTTTCGGAGCTACTCGGCAAGTTCGGCCCGATCTTCGGCCTGGTTTTTGTCGTTCTGCTCTTCGGGTCGCTGCGACCGGCGGCATTCCTGAACTGGGACAACGCCCAGCTCATCCTTCTGCAGACAGCGGTCGTCGGCACAGCGGCCCTGGGGATGACCCTGATCATTATCTCGGGGGGCATTGACCTCTCCATCGGGTCGAATATCGCACTTTGCACCGTGGTCATCGCGCTGCTGCTTTCGCGAGGGCTGCCGCCGCTGGCGGCGGCGGCAGGGGGTGTCCTCAGCAGCGCTTTGTGCGGCCTTTTTATCGGGGTGCTGATCACCCGGCTCAAACTGTCGCCGTTCATTGTCTCCCTGGGGATGTGGGGAGCACTTCGGGGTCTGGCGAAGGGGATGGCCAGCGAAACCATGGTCACGGCCCCGTCTACCTGGCTGAACACCCTGCTGACCTCCCTCAGTCCGGAACAGCGATGGATGCTGGTCCCCCCCGGTGTTTGGATGATGCTGGTATTTGGTGCCCTGGTGAGCTTTGTGCTCCGCAACACGCGCTTTGGACGGCATATCTTCGCTATCGGATCAAACGAGCAGACGGCGCGTTTGTGCGGGGTGCCGGTGGACCGGACCAAGCTGCTGATCTACACCACCGGCGCGATGTTCGCGGGCCTCGCGGGCGTGCTGCAGTTTTCCTACCTGACGGTCGGCGACCCGACCACGGCGACAGGCTATGAGCTGAGCGCCATCGCGGCTGTGGTCATTGGGGGAGCGAGCCTTTCCGGTGGACAGGGGTCGGTCTTCGGGACCCTGATCGGGGCGCTGATTATGACCAGTGTCAGCATCGGCTGCACCAAGCTGGACCTTGCGAACTGGGTTCAAGAGATCGTCACCGGTGCGATCATCGTCTTTGCCGTGACGCTGGACCGCTTCCGCCGCCATGGGGGACGGGCGGGGTAGCAAAACCGCAAAACACGAAAAGACCGGGATGCGAAACCGCATCCCGGTCTTTCCAGCCTGCCGCAATGACTGCCAGAGGCAGCTACGGCTTGCGACCGTGGCGTCGGTAGATTTGAAGAAGCAGAACTCACCTCTTCACGATCAGTATAGACGCTGGGTCATGGCAAGTAACAGGCCATTAACTGCCCACTTTCTGCCCGATTTCGGAACCGGGGCGGATCGGTCCTGGGGGTGACAGCGCCCGTTGACTGCCCATTGGTGATACGCAGGAGCGGCAGACGCTTCGGCTCTCGAAAGGCGCGTCTCAAAGAACGCGGGACAGGACATTGTAGCTTTTGGCGTCCAGACGCGCGACATCAGGGAATTCGTAGCGCAGCCCGTCTTTATCCGTGATGATCGCGCGCTGATTCGGCACCATCTCCCAGACCGATTCGCGCAGGTTCTGCACGATAAACGTCTTTCGTCCCTTGTCGGTATCCACGTCCCAGGTCGTGGTGCCGAACTCCTCTTTGACATCGTGGACAAGCAAAATCACCGGCAGGAAGTAGCGCCGGAGAAGCTCCTCGTCCACGATCCGACGGGACTCCGCATCCAGGCCGACCAGGGTCGCCAGCGTACCGACATCTTTGTCCGCCGCATCACGCAGGCCGATGTACTCGTCGGGTTTGGAGAGCGGGAAGGCACGCGCGATCTGGACTCGACGCCAGGAGCGGGGCGGACCGAGCGCGGGGTCGTCCACGGTGAGACGAACAGTGACATCACCGGGCACTCCGGAACGGAACAGGCGGATACGCTCCGGGTTCAGGGCGACATACTCGACACTGGCATCGGCGGGTTTCGGGGCATCCGGCGTGGCCAGCAACGGGATCGGGACGTCTGCATCGGCGAATGAGGTGAATGGGATACGCATATGTTTTGCCTTCAGTCTTCCAGAGCGACGGTGTCCGAGCGGAGTTTATTGATCTCGGTCTGCATCTCGACCAGGCGTCGGAAGGTCCCGTTTTCCTTCTCCATCAGCTCCTCGTGGGTGCCCATCTCCGCGATCTTGCCCTTGTCCATCACGACCAGACGATCCGCATTGCGAAGCGTCGAGAGCCGGTGCGCGATGGCAAAAGTCGTTCGTCCCTTGATAAGCCGCGCAATCGCCTCCTGAATCTGCTTCTCCGTTTCGGTATCCACACTCGCGGTCGCCTCGTCCAGAATCAGGATACGGGGGTCGTGGAGAATGGCACGGGCGATGGAAAGCCGCTGACGCTCGCCACCCGACAGCTTGACGCCCCGCTCGCCGACCTGCGTGTCGTAGCCGTCCGGAAAACGCATGATGAAGTCATGGGCGTTCGCGGCCTTCGCGGCCCGGATGATCTCCTCGGGGGAGGCATCCGGCTTTGCATAGGTGATGTTATCCGTGATCGTGCCGGGAAACAGGAACGGCTCCTGAAGCACGATTCCCAGTTGACCGCGCAGGTCGGAGACTCGCACCTGCTTCATGTCCACGCCGTCAATGGTGACCATCCCCTCGGTGGGATCGTAGAAGCGCGAGATCAGGTTGATGATCGTGGTCTTGCCCGCCCCGCTGTGCCCGACAAGACCGATCATCTCGCCGGGAGCGACTGTCAGGTTGACGTTTTCGACCACGCGGCGTCCCTTCTCATAGCCGAAGCTGACGTTCTCGAAGGTGACTGCACCCTTGATGTCGGGCATCGCCACCGCCTCGGGCACATCCTTGACATCGGGGTCCGTGTCTACGACCTCGAAAACCCGCTCCGCCGCGGTGACTGCCCGCGATAGCCAGTCGGCGATGCGGGTCATCCCCTGAAGCGGTTCGTAGAGGCGCGTCAGATAGTACAGAAACATATTCAGGATGCCAAAAGTAATCACCTCGCCGATGACCTGGCGCCCGCCGACATACCAGACGATGAACTGCCCCGATGTCATAATCAGGCCGATCAACGGAAACAGGGTCGCCCACCACTGTTCCACGCTCATCTGCGCCTCGGTCAGATTCAGCGCGCGGCGGTTGAAACGGGTAATCTCCCGGTCTTCCTGCGCGAAGGCCTTGACCACGCGCGCGCCGGTCAGGGTCGAATTCAGGCCCGCGTTCATCGAGGAGCGAAGCGCCCAGAGCCGCTGAAAGCGCCGCCTTAAAAACTTCCAGATGGTTCGTGTGCTGAGGATGACAAAGGGAATCGGGATCAGTACCAGAAGCGTCAGACGCCAGTTCTGCAGAAAAAGAACGATGACGATGCCGAGCAGTGTCAGTCCGTTGACCACCAGGATCTGCAGACCATCCACCAGGAAGTTGTTCAGTTCGTTGACATCCTGGGTGACCCGTGTCATCAGCGCGCCGCTTTGCCGCTTGTCATAGAAAGAGAGGCCCAGCCACTGTAGCCGCTCGTAAAGCTGCGTACGGATCCGATAGGTGATCGTGCCCGAAAGATAGGCCGAAAGTCGTCCCCGCCAGACCCCGATCCCGGTGGTCAGCAGCTGAGAGACCGCCAGGGCGACGACCAGCCAGCCCAGCAGGACCAGGCGCTGGTCCCGGGACACAGGCGTTTGGGGGATGAGGACATCATCGGTGAGGCGGAGGATAATCAGGCCGGGCACCAGCCCTGCTGCTGTTCCGGCAAACATGAGCATCACCAGCAAAACCGCCTGCCACTTCAGCGGCGCGGCGTAGGCGAGCAGGCGTCCCAGGGTCGCGGTCTTGTTGATACAGAACCGGCAAACATCGTTGTCTTCGGGCAGGGGGCGGCCACAGTTCGGGCAAAGGCGCTCCTGATCTTCAAGTTCCGCAAGCGTCGGCGGCTCTTCTTCTTTGGCGAGCGCGGTGACGAAGCGCGCGGTCCCTGCCATGCGCCCGGCAAGAAGCGTAGTGAAACGGGCAAGCTCGATCCGTTCACCGGACTTCGTGATGGCGATCAGCGCGCCGCCGCCGACCAGATTCTCCGTCTCCGCAGAGGCGATCTCAGGGAATGGCAGGGCGATCTCGACCTGAGAAGCACTTGCCTGGCTTGCCTCGGAGGAGAGGACTCGCACCATCTGTGGGTCAATCGCGACCCAGCGTTCGCCGATCTGCCCATTCGGCAAAAGATCCGCCTTGATGACGAGCGACATCGGGGTATCCCCCGTGCCGTTGCGGTGCGCTTGAAGCGTTTGTTCGACCGAAGATGGCATCTCCTCCAGAAGTAAGCTCATGTCGTATGCCTCTTAACCTTCCTGCTCGCTGAAACGGGTTGAACGGGCGCAAAAGCGGGCCATTGGAAGGTGTTCCCAATGGCCCGCTCGATCTTTTGCGCTCTTGTGTCCTCTACCGTTATACCCGATAGTAAACTAGTTAACCTTCTCCCTATCAGGGTCCGGGGATAAAGTTTTCTGAGACTATCGCTTCATGGTGACGCCATCCTGACGGTCAATCAGGTGAAGGATCTTGTCTCTCAAAGCGCCGGGTGCGCGAACCTGACCTACGTGGCTTCGGATCGTTCGAAGCAGGGTCTCTTCAAAATGAAATTTGGCAAAGCAGCCCCGGCACTGAGAAAGATGGTGCTGAACGGCCATCTCTTCGTCTGGGCGAAGCTCATGGCTTAGGTATTCGGTGAGCCTCTTCACTGCTTCCTGGCACTGGTTAAATTCTAGCTGCTCGGAAGGTGCGGTTCGTTCGCTTCCGTCCGGGGCAATGATTCGTTCCGTCTCATTAGCGTTCATCGCGTCCGCCTTAATTTCATCTGTCGTCCTTCTCTGAAGGATTGTCATTTTATTTTGCTGATGTCGGTTCACTAGCGTGGATTCTCTCCGCTGTATGCCCACAGCGCTTTCTGTACCAGACGGCGACCCCGCGAAAGCCGGGACCGAACCGTACCAATCGGTATTTCCAACATATCACTGATCTCCTGGTAGGAGAATTCGTTCAGATCCGCCAGGATGACCGTGGCCCGGTACTCTTCGGGAAGCCGGTTCACAGCTTCCCGAATAGCATCAATCTGCACCCGCTGGACCACTTCCGCCTCGGGCGAACCACCGCTTCCGCTTCCCTGCGCGTCCGACAGGCGATTGTAGAGGAAAAAATCCTCCATCTCATCGTAGGAGACACGTTCCGGCTCGCGCATGCGGCGGCGGTAATTATTAATATAAAGATTTGTCATTATTCGGAACAGCCAGGCGCGCGCGTTAGTTCCACCTTGAAACTGGTCAAAGAACTGGAAGGCGCGCAGATAGGTGTCCTGAACAAGATCATCGGCATCGCCCGCGTTTTTGGTCATAGAGTAGGCGGTCCGGTGCAGGGCGTCCAGATGCGGAAGCATCTGCGTCTCGAAGGAGCGCTGCCGTTTCTCGGTGGCGTCCGGAGTCAGATCTGGGGCCGCCGCGGGGGGGGCAGGGTCGGGAACGATTTCAGGATTAGGATCGGTGAGTGACAATAGCGGCTTTCTACTCGAAACGAGAAGCGGCAAGACAGTTTCGCGCCGGACTCTCGGAGGTGTCCGGCAAGGTTTCCACCATCTGATGTAAAACACCCCGCAGTGTATCAAGATTGGCCTTGAAGACCGCCAGCACCTCGTCGTTGGTGACGGGCCGGGCGTTGGGGTCGTCCCCGACCAAGCCCGCGTCATAATCCGTAATCAGGGAGATATTGACGTAGGACATTTCCAGTTCGCGGGCAAGATAACACTCTGGATACTGGGTCATGTTGATGACCTCCCATCCCTGGCTTGTAAACCAGCGAGACTCCGATTTTGTGGAGAAGCGCGGCCCTTGAATCACCACCACGGTCCCCCGATCATGGACACTTACTTTTCGGTCCCGGCATACTGCGACGGCGTGGGCGCGAAGGATCGGGCAGTACGGATCCGCGGCGGAAACATGGGTTGTGATGGGGCCATCATAGAACGTATCATGCCGCCCCCAGGTCCGGTCTACGAACTGATCACAGATCACAAAGTCGCCGGGCTTGACCTGGCTTTGAAGCGACCCACAGGCATTGGGGCCAATGATATCGGTGACCCCGAGGGACTTCATCGCCCAGACGTTCGCACGGTAGTTGATCCGGTGCGGCGGCAGGGAATGGTCTTTCCCGTGGCGCGGCAGAAATGCGACCTGCCTGCCGCCAATCTCCCCCAGCGTCACTTTATCAGAGGGCGGACCGTAAGGGGTTTCTATCTTGACCTCGCGGACGCGGCCCGTGAGAAGGGAGTAGAAGCCCGACCCACCAAAGATACCGACCTCGGCGCGGGGCGTGTCGCTGCCCACTGCATCCGCCATATGCCTAAATCCTCCCTGTCGTGGCAGGTCCTTCTGTCAGCAGATCGCGGTTTGCGAGTGCTGACATTGCGAGTGCTAACATCATGATACTTCCTATCGCTCCCAAAACCCTGCCTGCGCTCTGAAGAAGAGCCAAACCCGCAGGTCTCCAGACCCGCAGACCTGCTTGATCAATGCTCAGGCTAACCGCCGGGGCGTTTTGCCCTACGTCAGGGCAGCGAATAGGTCCACGAGGTTTCCGTCCGGGTCCACAACGACGGCGTAACGCTGTCCCCAGACGGCATCCCAGGGCGCTTTATGCCCCTCATACCCTGCCGCGACGATGGTGTTGTAGGTGGCATCCACTTCGGCGGGAGAATCACACTTAAACGCTAGCGCCATCCGATGACCCGTTGGCTCCTTCCAGTCGGGATCCATCTCCTTCATCACCTCGACCGTATTCCACGAGATTCGGTAGCCGTTTGGGGTGATCGTTTCGGCAAAGGAATTCTGCATCGGATCGCTGGCAATCACCAGATCAAGCAGGCGGTAAAAGGTAAGAGCACGGCCCATATCCCGAACCGTGATGCCGATCATATCGGGCAGAAGTGGCATAAGCATTTCCTCCCCGCGAAGTGTCGCGGCAAATAGATGTTCGCCACGGCGGGAAGGGCTTCCTGCCCGTGAAAGAGCGGAAAGATCGCGAAGCGCTACGGACTGGGAGGCGGTTGCGCGCGTCTCCGTGGTGGCGCAGTGGAGGAAAGGGTGACCAGCGGCACCGGCTTCAGGGCAGGGCGCAGATTCGGGTTTGGATCGCGGCCGCATTCGCCGCAGCCCGAACAACTGCCGCCGCTGGTCCCTCTGGCGTGTTTCCAGATTCGGAGGCCGAGTGAGGCTGCCGCCGCGAGGACGATCACAAAGGTCAGGGCTTGCTGAATGTCTGGTGTCATCGGTGTTGGTTTCGTTGTACCCGGATTACCCGGATTTCGGTGCGCGATAGCGGTCCAGAATGACTGTGCTGACAAGATCGGCGGTGCGGGCGAAGTTGCTGTCGCCGCGCAGGATCAGGTCCGCATGCACCCGCGACGGCTCGATGTAGAGCGCATGACCGACCCGGGCACTCTCGCGGTAGTAGGCCGCGATCTTCTGTGGGTCGGTCATGTCGCGTCCCCCCTGCATATCGCGAAGCAGCCGCCTGAGGGCACGCTCATCCGCATCCAATTCGATAAACAGCCTCAAATCCAGCCGGTTTCTTAGTGCGGGCAGGTGCAGCACCATCAGCCCCTCCAGCAAAACAATATCCGCTGGGGCCGCCTTCAGCGCGGCGAGAACCGAGTCCTCGTTCAGCGCGTCGGGGTGGTTGAAATTGAAGTGTGCCTCCCCGCTGGAGGGAGAGACAAAGCGCGGTGAGCCGCTCCGGTCCTTCCAATGCTGATCGGTGGGTATCGTCCGCACCCGCAGGGCCGGGTCCCGCGCGGCAAGGACCTTTTCAAGCGCACCGGCGAAGGCACTTTTCCCCGATGCCGAACCGCCTGTGATACCGACGATATACACGTCTTTGGTTCTCCCCTGCGGCCTCAGCGGTATCCCAGCAGCCGTCCGCCCTGGTAGACCAGAAACGTGACCACCCAGGCCAGAATAGTCATATAGCCGATCTGGAACAGC
>JACMJB010000032.1 GCA_014380815.1 Armatimonadota bacterium | reverse complement strand
GCCGCCTCCGCAGCAAATGCTGCCCCCACCAGGAGTTCCTCGTGGTACGCTTTGACGTCCCGCTCCACGATGCGCCCGCCCGGCGCACTCCCGCGCCCGGCAAGCTCTGTGACACTGACCCCGAACTCGTCCGCCACGCGGCGGGCACGAGGGCTGGCAGTCATCGCTGCTGTCGCCGCTTTGTCCCCCCCCGCCCCCTTCGGGGGAGCGCTTCCCGCGGGGGCCAACGATTCGTTGGATCGTGTATTGGGTGTACTGGATGTGCTGGGTGTATTGGCTCCGCCAGGGATCGCGCCCCCGAAGGGGGCAGGGGGGGACAGAGCGGCTTCGCCGCCCGGCATCAGGTCATCAATGGACTCGTCGGCGGTGCCCACGATCAGAACGGGAGCTTCCACTTTAACAAAGCTGTCCACGGGCGCGAGGATTCGCCGGACGACGCCCTCGTCCGGACTCTCCCAATCTATGTTGACCTTATCGGTCTCGATCTCCGCCAAACGCTCGCCCTTAACGACGGGATCTCCCTCGTTTTTGTACCACTGGAGGATTCGGACCTCCTCCACGGTTTGGCCCAGAGCGGGCATCTTGAGCAGTTTCGCCACGTTTCGTTTCGCTTTCTTTCGTTTTCGAGTGCTTACGTTTCGTTTCACCTGTGACGTGGCGAATTCCTGCGTTCGGCAAAAACAAAGCCCGCGCATTCGCGCGGGCTTTGTTCAGGTGGGGATGGCGTCTGCTCAGCGGCGGCGCAAAAAGGCGGGGATATCCAGGTTATCGTCGGCGGGGACGCGGGCAGGTTCCGGTTCCGGCGTGGCGATTCGATTGCTGGAAGAGGTGGCAGGAAGGTTCGCGGCGCGGGGTCGGGCTTCGAAGCCGGTTGCCAGCACTGTGATACGGACCGCGCCCTGCATGCGCGGGTCCACCACTGTACCGAAGATGATATTCGCATCGTCGGCGTCGGTCCCTTCGCGGATCAGGTCGGCTGCCTCATACACTTCAGCCAGGGTCAGATCCGGGCCAGCCGTGACATTGACCAGAACCGAGCGCGCGCCGGAAATGTCGGTTTCCAGCAGCGGCGACGAGATCGCGGACTGTGCGGCCTCGACGGCGCGGTGGTCGCCTTCCGCGAATCCGATTCCCATCAGCGCGGTTCCGGCATCGCTCATGACCGCCTTGACATCGGCGAAGTCCACATTAATCAGGCCGGGGATCGTGATGATGTCCGAGATCCCCTGGACGCCCTGTCGCAGCACGTCGTCGGCCTCTTTGAACGCGTCCATCAGGGTCGCCTTCTTCTCGACGACATTTAGCAGGCGGTCGTTGGGGATAACGATCACCGTGTCTACATGGTCCTTGAGGTGGTCAATCCCCTCCTCCGCCAGGCGCGACCGGCGCGGTCCCTCGAACCGAAACGGCTTGGTCACTACAGCGACCGTCAGGATGCCCATCTCTTTGGCGATCTCGGCGATCACCGGCGCGGCCCCGGTGCCGGTCCCCCCGCCCATGCCCGCTGTCACGAACACCATGTCCGCCCCTTCGAGCGCCTTCTTAATATCGGACTTGCTCTCATCGGCGGAAGCCCGCCCGATCTCCGGGTTGCCGCCCGCGCCCAGCCCCTTGGTCAGATTCTCGCCAAGTTGCAGCGTGTGGTCGGCGGACGACGTGGAGAGGACCTGGATGTCTGTGTTCATCGCCCAGAAATCCACGCCCGCAAGCCCCGCCTCGATCATGCGGTTGACGGCGTTCGTGCCGCCACCCCCGACGCCGATAACCTTGATCTTCGCGAACGGTTCCAATGCCGATGATCCACTATTCATGTCGCCTCTTGTCGCTCCTCGATTGCCCGGTAGATGTTAAAGTAGGGAAAGGTTTTTTGGGGCGTTTGCCGCTTCGTGGCGACACCCCGCGCGTGTTGCCGAATTATACAGTGCAAACAGCAAACATTTACATTCTGTGAGAAGAAAAACCTGCCAAACGTCTGTTCACAGTCCGACTTTTCTGTAATTTAGACTCAAACTTGTACATACTGTAAACACCGGGCAGAACATTTGTTTTATTTCCGTTTTTCGCTTCGGAGGATAAGTGTCCGTCCCGTAAGCGGTGCGGGTTAAAATCAAGTGGGAGTCAAAGATAAGCCATGGAAGCAAACAGCACGATCACGGTCGAGGGGAAACAGTTCGGGCACGGCAGAGCGCTGTTTCCTGCCTGGGAGATGTCCCTCCCTCCCGCCGCTTCCGCCGGGGACACACGGACGACACTGCGAGATCTGATTGCAAACGTTGTCCGCTCCGAGGTAAGCGCTTTTGGAGAACGGCAGGAACAGCGACAGTTCCTTCAGGCGCTGACAAGCGAGGAGATTCAGGCCGGTATCGCAAAAGGCAAGATCGACATGGGCGGACGCGGCGCGGACGGTTTTGCGCGTCAGGAAGTGGATGCGGAGCAGTCGGTCGGGGCCGCCCTGCAGGCTTTTGAAGATGGGCTGTATTTTGTCTTTGTTGACGACACGCAGAAAGAAAAGCTGGACGAGACGATAGTTCTGCGACCGGGAAGCCGCGTGACGTTCCTGCGTCTTGTGGCCCTGGCGGGCGGCTAAGAAAAAGCGAAGAGAAAAGGACAGACAAGCGATGCTGGATAGCAAGACCGCCGGGGAGCGGCTCAAGCAGTTTGAGGATAAAGACGCTGAGAAGCGGCAGGCCGAGCGCATCAAAGCATTACCCGAGATGCTGCGGACCACGGCGTTTGCCCTTCAGGGACGCAAGCCGGACGGGGCGACCTGGGGAGGTGAGTTCAGCGGCAACGAGGCCACGAAACGCCGAACAGAAGCGGAGAATCTGGCCGGGGAGACGCTCGATACAGCCACTCATGACGAGAGAGCCGCGCTGTTTTCGGCGCTGTACCCAAAGCTCGGCGCGATTCTTGCGGATTGGTGGATGCCCGGCAGCCCGGTTCCCTATCAGGCCGGTTATACGCGAAAGGCGTTCCGTGTCGCCCCCGACCGACGCGACATTCTTCGCACGCCTCGCTTGAGCGACTTTATCCATGTTTTTC
>JACMJB010000194.1 GCA_014380815.1 Armatimonadota bacterium | reverse complement strand
GGCAAGGGCGGTGTTTTCCGCCGGTGCGAGCAGGTCTCGCAGACAGTCGCGGGCGAGCGCCTGTTCCTCGCGGGTCGGCACGGCAAGAAGCAGCGGCCACAGATCCGCCTCGGTGGGATGCGGTCGCCCCGCCAGCACCGCAGCGGCGGCGAGAAGCCGCTGCGCCTTGACCGCCCGCCGATCTGACAGCAGAATCCCGTTCTGGCGCAGGATTCGGATTGCCTGGGCCAGCAGAGGGCGAACGCGCGTCAGATCAGAGGAGCGGGCCGCCGCCGCCAGCGTGTCCAGATCCTCCAGGCGAGCCGCGGCGCCGGGGGCGGGGGCGGCTTCGCCCAGGCTCCACCCCCCTTCTAAAAGCTCCTCCAGCCGTGTGTCGGGAATGGGGTCCACGAAAACGCGGGCCAAGAACCGATCCGCGAACGCCGCCAGGGCTTCGTCGCTGGGAAGGCTGTTGGAGGCCCCGACACAGACTCGCAGCGGGCAGATGATCCGGGTGTGACCGCGCCGGAAGGTGCGCTCGTTCAGGATGCCAAGCAGGGCATTGAGGATCGCGGTGGAGCCAAGAAAAATCTCATCCAGGAAAGCGATCTCGGCCTCCGGGAGCATGCCCGCAGTCTCGGTCTCGACGACCCCTTCACGGAGTTTTCGCAGGTCTACCGGCCCGAAGATCTCGGAGGGTTCGGTAAAGCGCCCGAGCAGATACTCGAAATACTCCCCGCCCACCGCCCCCGCGACACGGCGGACCGCCTCGCTTTTAGCGGTGCCCGGAGGGCCGATTACCAGCAGATGCTCACCCGCGACCGCCGCCAGCGCGATGGTCTCTACTAGGCTTTCCCGCTCGATCAGGCCCCGTCCCGCCTTCGCGATCACGGCATGAATCGCGGAAAGGGCGGTATCGAGCAAGGGGATTTCCATAGGGGATCGCTGCATCTTGGGGTGCCTCGCAGGATGGGTGGCCTGTTCCAAGATTCAAGATACCACGAGAACGCGGGGGATAGGGCAAGAGGGAACCAGACCAAAGAAAAGCGGCCAGATCACTTGGACCGGGCCGCTTCCACATCACGTGGAGAGAAAAGGAGATCACACGCCTCGATAGTAGCATAGACTCATCGGCCCTGTCAACCCTCACTCGGGTAAATCCCCGCAAAACCTGGTAATTGTCTAGACCTTTTTCCCTTGGAATCCTAGTGGCGCACCGCCTATGGCGCTTCAGAGGGGCCGTTTCGCCGCCGCCAGTCGAAAGCAGCCCCTCCGAATGCGAGAGCGACGAGAAAAAACAGTGTCCCTCCAAAGAACCACAATATTACTAGTCGCCTTGCCGAACCGCGACACGTACAGTCTCGCCGGGTTGGATTGTCGTGAGCGCGGATAGAACACCAGGCATGAGTGGCTGCAAAGTCTCAGCCGTATTGTCCAGAGCGGACAGCACAGTAAGAGAGATGCTTCTGCCCTTGGGGTTCTGCTGATAATGGAGGTTCCCGTCAATCGTGACAAGCACCTCGAAGTCAGGATGCCCCGGCAAATCGCGCCTCTGTTTACGCGGCAGACACTCATCGAGCAGGACGCGCATCGCTGGAGGCCTCTTCGATCTTGGTGACGTTCAGGGCAGCCTGCTCCAAAAGCGCCTGAACATGCTGTTCTTGAACCGTGGGGGAATCGTCCAGAAATTCCGCGAGGGGATGGTTCGATTTGAGGTAATCAAATAGGGTCTTCACAGGAACCCGCGTTCCCGCAAAGACAGGGATACCGCCTAGAACATCCTCATCCCGCACGATCAACGTCGAACTGCTCATGAAGTTATTGTCGCACAGGCTGCCTTTTCGTTCTTGACGCCTCGCTTGCGCCCCGGCTATACTTTCCGTATGACAACGACGACTTCTGGGACTCCGACCCCGCCTGCGGAATCGCCCGGCATTGTGAGCAGCCTGAACGAAACGCGCCTGTTTCCGCCGTCGGCGGCGTTCACCACTGCGGCGAACGTTTCCGACCCCGGGGTTTACGAGCGGGCCGCCGCCGACCCCCAGGCGTTCTGGGCGGAGTGGGCCGGGAAGCTGGACTGGATCTCTCCCTGGCGGACAGTGTGCGAGTGGACGCCGCCGCACGCGAAATGGTTCGTGGGCGGGAAGCTGAATATCTCCGCGAACTGCCTGGACCGCCATATCACGTCCGCGCGTCGCAACAAGGCGGCGATTATTTTCGAGGGTGAGCCGGGCGATTCACGGGTCCTGACCTATCAGGATCTGTGGCGCGAGGTCAATCAGTTCGCCGGGGCGCTGAAGGGTCTGGGAATCCGCAAGGGCGACCGGGTGACGATCTATCTGCCGATGATCCCCGAAGCCGCCATTGCGATGCTGGCCTGCGCTCGGATCGGCGCGATCCATACGGTCGTCTTTGGGGGATTCTCCGGTGACAGCCTGCGCGAGCGGATCAATGACTCAGGAAGCCGGTTGCTGATCACCGCCGATGGCGGCTGGCGCAGGGGCAATGTGGTCCCGCTGAAACAGGCCGCCGACGAGGCCCTCGCGAACAATTCCTGCCCGACCATCGAGAACGTGGTGGTGGTGAACCGCGCGGGCGATCCGCGCCATGTCCCTATGACCGAGGACCGGGATCACTGGTGGCATCGCCTGCTGGAACATGCCCCGCGCCTGACTGCTCCCGAAGTCATGGACGCCGAAGACCCCTTGTATATTCTGTACACGTCGGGTTCGACGGGAAAGCCCAAGGGCATTCTGCATACATCGGGCGGCTACCTGACCCAGGCACTGGCGACGACCCAGTGGACCTTCGATCTCAAGGATGAAGATGTGTACTGGTGTACTGCCGATGTCGGCTGGGTGACGGGCCACAGCTATGTTGTTTACGGGCCGCTGGCGGCGGGCGCGACGGTTCTGATGTATGAGGGCGCGCCGGACTGGCCGCAGCGAGACCGGTTCTGGCAGATAATCGAGAAGTACGGCGTGTCGGTCTTTTACACCGCGCCGACCGCGATCCGCGCCTTTATGAAGTGGGGTACCGAGCATCTCGAAAAGCACGACCTTTCCAGCCTGCGCCTGCTGGGGTCGGTTGGCGAACCGATCAACCCGGAGGCATGGATGTGGTACCACCGCCATGTCGGCGGCGAAAACTGCCCGATTGTGGATACCTGGTGGCAGACGGAGACCGGGTCGCACATGATTACCCCGCTTCCCGGTATTGTTGCCACCAAGCCCGGCAGCGCGACCCGTCCCTTCCCTGGAATCGCCGCCGATGTCGTGGACGAAGCCGGTGAGTCGGTCCCGCCCGGCGGGGGTGGCTTCCTGGTTCTCCGTAAGCCCTGGCCCGGCATGCTCCGCACGATCTGGCAGGATGATGACCGCTATCAGAAGACCTACTGGAGCAAGTTCGGCGACAAGAACCTGTACTTCGCGGGCGACGGGGCGCGTCGCGACGAGAACGGCTACTTCTGGCTGCTGGGGCGCGTGGACGATGTGATGCTGGTGGCGGGGCACAACATCTCGACCATGGAGGTGGAATCTGCCCTGGTAGACCATCCCAGTGTCGCTGAGGCCGCCGTTATTGGACGGACTCATGAGATCAAGGGGCAGGCGGTCGCCGCCTTTGTCACGGTCAAGGAGGGGATTCGGCAGACTTCAGAACTCGCAGGCGAGCTAAAAGACCATGTCGCGAAGAAGCTGGGGGTGATCTGCCGCCCCGACGACATCCTCTTCTCCGCTGAGCTTCCCAAAACGCGGAGCGGCAAGATCATGCGTCGCCTGCTCCGCGACATCGCCGAGGGCCGCGCCCTGGGGGACACCACCACCCTCGCTGACCCGTCGGTGGTGGCGGGGCTGAAGGAAAAATACGAAAGCAGCGAAGGATAAAGATTGGCGGTAGGCAGTAAGCGATACGGTGGGCTGGGATCAGGAATCAGGAATGGGGTTTGCATCCTGATTTTTGTCAACGGAAAGCACCCATCTGCGACAGACGGTAGCGCAGAGCGTTTCGCGTAATCCCAAGCAGCCTTGCCGCGTGGCTCTTGTTTCCGTTGGCCCGCCGCAATGCTTCCCGGATGATCGACTGCTCATAGGCATCGAGGTTCATGCCATCC
>JACMJB010000193.1 GCA_014380815.1 Armatimonadota bacterium | reverse complement strand
GGGCGGCGCCGAAGTTGCGCCGGTCCAATTCCAGAAGGGCGAGCGCAACCTGGCGACGCGCTTCCAACTGCTGAGTGAGGGCCTGACTCGTCCGAAGGTCAATCTGGCCGAGGCGCAGATCACGCCGCTCGACTTTACGCTCTTCGTTGATCTTGGTGAGCTTGCGGACCTGAGCGCGCATACCGCTGCCATAGGCCATCGCGATCACGACGATGGTACCGATAACCAGGATCGTACTGCGGACAATCTGGTTCTTTTTCGCGTTATCCATTAGGTTGCCTTTCCTGCTTATTGTATCTCCAAGCGGCAGTCAGTGTTCGTCCTCGCGGTCGTAGCACGAGTAAAAGTAGGGAGTCACGGCCTCGAATTCGGCGGCGCAGGTATCCACCATCTTGTAGCATGGGACGATGCCAAGCGCTTTGCGCCAGTCACGGATTTCGCGCTCGGTTCGGCCCGCAAGATCCGCGATGGTGCGGTCCGGATAGCCCAGATGCTTGGCCGCGTGCAGCAGAGAGGCGCTGAGATTCGACCCTGCCGCGCGCAGGGCTGCCTCCATGCGGACCAGGGTGCGCACTTTGACCAGGAACCAGGGGTCCACGTGAGTAAGTTGAGCAACCTCCTCGATCATCAGGCCACGACGGAACGCCTCGGCAATCGCGAATAGCCGCTCGTCCGTGGGAGTCGTGAGCAGAGTCTCGATCTGCATGTCGGTCCACAGGTTCGCGCCTTTATACCGCAGCGAGAGCGTCCCGATCTCCAAACAGCGCACCGCCTTCATCAGCGCGGACTCGAACGAGCGGTCAAGCGCCATGACCTCGCCGGTCGCCTTCATCTGGGTCGTGATACGGCGATCCGCTGACGTAAACTTATCGAAGGGCCAGCGCGGAATTTTGACGACACAGTAGTCCAGGGCAGGCTCGAAGCAGGCCAGTGTCTTGCCGGTCACCTTGTTTTCGATCTCGTCGAGGTGCAGACCGATGGCTATTTTGGCGGCGACGCGCGCAATCGGGTAGCCGGTCGCTTTGGAAGCCAGAGCAGAGGAGCGAGAGACGCGCGGATTTACCTCGATAATGAAGTAGTTAAGTGACTTGGGATCAAGCGCCAACTGGACATTGCAGCCGCCCTCAATGCCCAGGGCACGGATGATCTTGAGGCTCGCCGTCCGTAGCATCTGGTATTCTTTGTCGGAGAGCGTCTGCGATGGCGCCACAACAATAGAGTCGCCGGTGTGGACCCCCATCGGGTCGAAGTTCTCCATATTGCAGATGGTAATGCAGGTGTCGTTGGCATCGCGCATCACTTCGTACTCGATCTCTTTCCACCCGACCAGACACCGTTCCACCATCACCTGATGCGTCGGTGACAGGCGCATCCCGCGCCGTCCGATCTCGTTCAACTCACCCGGCGTGTGGGCGATTCCCCCACCCGACCCACCCAGAGTGTACGCGGGCCGAACGATCAGCGGCCAGGGCAGACCCTCCCGCCTCGACAGGTCCTCCAGCGCCTCATCCGTATCAATGATGTGAGAATCCGGGACCGGTTCGCCGATTTCTCGCATCAGCGCACGGAACTGTTCCCGGTCCTCCGCTTTCGCAATGGTCTCAAGCGGCGTCCCCAGAAGTTTGACCTCAAACTCTTCCAGCACGCCAGCCCTGGCAAGCTCGGTGGCAAGGTTTAGACCGGTCTGCCCGCCAAGGGTAGGGACCAGCCCGTCCGGGCGTTCACGCTCGATAATGGTTCGGAGGAACGGGACGGTCAGCGGCTCGATATAGACTCGATCCGCCATCTCGACATCGGTCATGATTGTGGCGGGGTTCGAGTTAACTAGAACGACGGAAACACCCTCCTCGCGAAGTGCGCGGCACGCCTGCGCCCCGGCGTAGTCGAACTCGGCAGCCTGCCCGATCACAATCGGGCCGCTCCCGATCACCATTACTTTTTTAATCGTTAAGTCTTTTGGCATAGTATTCTTTGTTTTTGCTTATACGTCTGGCAAGCGTTGTTTTTCCGCCCATTCCCGCCGCCACCGTCGGGGCCGCCCATCCTCTGTCCAGCCTCTTTGCGAGCGCGGCAGCACCTCGTAAACCGTGACGGGCGCGTTTTCGCGGGGTTCACGATACCACCGTATGTCAACGCATCCCAAACGGGCATCCTGCTGAAACCTGTATTTTTGGAGCAGGTCTAGCCCCGACACCAAAGCCATGAATAGCGCCATGCTTGCCCCCAAGACTGTTGTCGGAAGCTTAATTTCCCTTTTACTGCTCTGCCGGGTTGACCGAGCGGTTCGCTATCCGGGTCAGGCTTTGTCGTCACTGCTTATTCCTTCGTTTCGATACAATGAAAATGGAGGCTAACACAATGCCCTACACCGACTTTACGCTGGACAGCCTGCTTACCAAATTCGATATTGTCACGGAAATAGCCGTCTTATTTCCGGATCTCGCCCCGGTCACGCCGCCCGCTGATCTCGAAGTCACGCTGGCAAACAGCATGGATTTAGCCCTGCTCAGCGAGAAAGCCCGCTCCGAATATATCGTCGCCCCTCTCCTTATGGCGGTGCGACTGATGCTCGACAAAAGAATTGCTATTTACTCCGGGCAGCGCTTGGACGTGGACGCCGCCGCAGGACTGTGCGGCGAGTGCGACTTTCTTCTGACGATGACAAAGCCACTCCCTTTTATCAAAGCCCCTATCGTCAGCATTATCGAAGCAAAGAAAAACGATATTGACCTCGGCCTCGGTCAGTGCGCCGCCCAGATGCTCGGTTCCCTTCGTTTTAATCAGCGCACTTCGCCGGAGTTTGATACCGCCTACGGCTGCGTCACCACGGGCGAAACGTGGCAGTTTTTGCGCCTCCAAAAAGAAACACTCTCCCTGGACCAAAATCGGTATTACCTCAAAAACGAATTAGGACTGATCCTCGCCGCTTTTCTAACCGCTCTTTCTCCGTATTTGCCCGAATCGTCTTAGCTCAGTGCGACCCTATCTCCTTAAATCCTAATCCTGTCGCCACGGCAGACGAATGACGGGAAGACGCAGCGCAAAGCCGCCGGAGACCATTGTGTCCCAGCGCAGTGTCACGATTCCCGCCACGATCACCAAGCCACCGATTACCTGACCCACATGCAGCGGCTCTCCTAACACAGCCCACGCGGCGACCGCCCCGAAGACCGGTATCAGGTACATCAGGTTGGTCGCCGCCACCGCCCCGGTGCGCCGCATGCTCCAGTTCCACGCCAGGAAACCGTACACTGTAGTTGGCAAAACGGTCCAGGCAAGCGCTATCCAAACATCGCCTGGTACCTTCGCCCACGCGACGGTCGGGGCTTTCCAAAGCACGTAGGGGACAAAGGCAAGCGCCCCGAACAGCACGTTGTAGACCGTGACGGTCAGAACCGGACGCTCGCGCAGGGTGCGTGTCAGCAGAAGCAGATAGCCTCCCTGGAGCGCCGAGCGAAACAGCGCCAGAGCATCGCCTTTGAGTGATTCCGGGTCGATACGAAGCCCGCCCCCCGCACTGGCTACCAGAGCGACCCCCACAAGCGCGACAATCGCCCCGATCCATCCCGCCCGTGTCAGCCGCTGCTCCCGCAACAGGACTGCCCAGAAGGCGGTGAACAGCGAAATGGTCCCCGGTCCCAAAAGCGTCATGTTCGCCACCGACGTATAACGCACGGAAAGCGTCAGCAGGGTTTCGCTTGCTGCGACCGAGATAATGCCATACGCAGCATAGCGGAGCAGGTCTCGCTTGTCCTCAACACGCAGCGC
>JACMJB010000192.1 GCA_014380815.1 Armatimonadota bacterium | reverse complement strand
TCCGGTTACCGGCTGTCCGTGGGCGGGTTTCGCCAGTCTGAAAGAGCGATGCGGTCGAGTTGAAACCGGTCCGAGGTGCGGGCATAACCACCTGTGCCGTGCATCCGGGCGATCAGGTGGGCGTTCTCGGTGCGGATTCGGTTGCCCTGTTCGACGAGGTCGGACCGGACCTGAATGCAGATCACCTCGCCGAGAAGAATGCGATTGGAGCCGATTTCGACCGTCCGGGCAAGGCGGCACTCCAGACTGATCGGCGATTCCGCGATCCGGGGCGGCGCTACGTGGAGTGAGGCCGCGGCGGTCAGTCCGGCTTCGGTGAGCTCACTGGTGCCGAAGGGGAAATCAATTGCGGTGATATTCATCGGTTCCGCGCCAGCCTCATCCACCAGGTTTACGACAAACTCGCCGCGAGTCATCGCGTTTCGGGCGGTATCTTTGGGCTGACCGTCGCGCCGATTCCCAACTCCGATTCCGACAATCGGCGGGTCTGATCCCAGAAGATTGAAATAGGAGAACGGCGCGGCGTTCACCACGCCGTTCTCCCCCAGCGTCGTCACCCAGGCGATCGGGCGCGGCACGACGACACTTGTCAGCAGGCGGTATCCCTCGCTCGCGGATAACGCGCCGAGGTCAAAGGCGGTGGTTTCGCTCATGGTGCCTCCGCCACCACGGGCGCGGGCAGACGAAGCGGCGTCAGGGTCTGCTCCAGCAGCGCGCGCCTCTCCTCCAGCCATGCCGGAACGCAAAGGCGCGTCCCCAGCGACTCCAGAGGCTCATCGGTGGTGAATCCCGGCGGATTGGTTGCGATCTCGAACAGGACGCCGCCCGGTTCGTGGAAGTAGATGGAGTGGAAGTAATCGCGGTCCATGACCGGACTCACGCTGCGGCCTTGCTCCAGAATCTGACGGCGCCAATCGAGTTCGGTCTCGTCACTTGGGGTGCGCCAGGCGACATGATGCACGATCCCAACCCCAAGCGATCCGCGAGGCGCGTCCGGCGAGACCAGAACGTCCGCGAGCGTGCTGCTTTCGCCCTGTCCGGCACTGTAACGGAGGCGCCCTTCTTCTTCTCCGATCAGCGTGAAGCCGAGTGCGAACAGCGTTTTCTCGGTCGGTTCGCGCTGGGCGACTGTCAGCGTAACACCCTCCATGCGCCGGATCGCATACTGCGCGGGAACGGGACCGCCGACCCACAGATCGGCGGTCTCCATCGCGGCTTCCGGACGCGTGATTAGCTCCAGGGGAAGCCCGTCGTGATCCTCGAAGGCAAGGACACTCTGACCGAAGCGGGTTTCCACAGTCCCCAGCGAGACACCAGATTTCGTAAGTCGCTCTTTCCAGTAATCCAGCGCGCCTTCGGGGACTGTAAGACCGGTGGCAGTCACCTGGCCCAGGCCGCGTCGCCCCCGCTGCGCCTGTGCCCAGGCAAAGAACGTCAGGATCGAGCCGGGATTTCCCTGCCAGTCCCCGTAGTAAAGATGGTAGGTGCCGGGGTCATCGAAATTGACTGTTTTCTTGACCAACCGCAGACCAAGCACACCGACATAGAAATCCACATTGCGCTGGGCATCGCCGCAGATCGCAGTCATATGGTGAAGACCGGGTAGCTGTTCGGACATTGTTTCGCTCTTTCAGTAGGGGAGGGGTACGGCGGTGGGGAACGCACTCACCAGCGTCTCCACCAGACCATCAATTGTGTAGCTGTCAGAGGTATGGTCGGGAGCGCGCAGGAGTTCCCGGCAGGTTTCGGCGGTCACCGGTCCAATCGCGATAAGGCGGGTGGCTTCGGGGACCGTCACCGTGCCCCCCATTGCCTCCACGAAGTTTCGCACCGTGGAGGATGAGGTAAACGTGATCGCGTCCAAATCGCCGCCGGCAAGCTGTTTGCGAACGGTGTCCGCACCCTCAGACTCCAAAAGGGTTTGGTAGGCAGGCACGACATCCACGATTGCGCCTTGCGCCCGCCAGGTTTCCGGCAGGACCTCGCGCGCCTCGGCGGCACGAGGGAGCAGCAGGCGCTTCCCGTTTACCTTTTCCGGGAACTGCGCAAGCACCGCTTCGGCAACAAACTCGGTCGGGGTGAAGTCGGCACGGATGCCATTCTCCGTCAGCGCCGCCGCCGTCGCCGGACCGATCGCGGCGATCTTTGCCCCTCGGAACCACCGGGCGTCCCCGCCGAGCACGGACAGGCGGTCGAAAGTATGGGAAACGCCGTTCGCACTCGTGAACACGATCCAGTCGTAGCTCAAGTGGCCCAAACGGTCGTCTAGCTCCTCGTAGTCATCGGCGGGCGGCGCGATGCGAATCGTCGGAAACTCAACGGGTTCCGCGCCGAGACTTCGCAGCCGCTCCGACAGTTCGGAAACCTGTTCGCGCGCCCTTGTCACCAGAATCCGTCTGCCGAACAGCGGACCGGTATCGAACCAGCGCAAACGGTCCCGCCAGTTTACGACGTCGCCGATGATCGTCACGGCGGGGGCCGTGATCCCCGCTTCCCGCACGATCTCGACGATGGTCTCCAGGGTCCCCGTCACGACGCGCTGCTGGGTCCAGGTTCCCCACTGCACCAGGGCGATGGGGGTGGTGGCATCGCGCCCGTTCTCGATCAGCCGTGCCGAGATCTCGCTCAGCGACTCGACCCCCATCAAGAAAACGAGGGTATCGGCGGCCCATGCGATACGGTCCCAGCGCCGCCGCTGCTCCGCCGCGCCGCCGGTCCGGGTTCCCGACTCGTGCTTGTCGTCGCGCTCGTGCCCGGTAATCACTGCGAACGACGAGGCGGCATCGCGGTGGGTCACCGGAATACCGGCGTAGGCGGGGGCGGCAATCGCGGAACTGATGCCGGGCACGATCACGAACGGGACGCCGCGCTCTCGAAGATATTCGGCTTCCTCGCCGCCGCGCCCGAACACAAACGGGTCGCCGCCTTTCAAGCGCACCACCGTCTTTCCGGCAAGCGCCTGGTCCGCCATCAGGAAATTGGTGTCTTCCTGGCGCACGAAATGAGTTGCGGACTGCTTCCCGACGAAGATCCGCTCCGCGCTTTTGGGGGCATAACCCAGCAGCGACGGATGCGCCAGTCGGTCGTAGAAGACAACCTCCGCTTTAACGAGCGCATCGCGCCCAGCAATCGTCAGCAGGCCGGGATCGCCCGGCCCGGCTCCGACAAGATAAACCGTTCCAGTCATAGGGATATTGTATCCTGGAGCGATGCAGATAGGGCTAGGATGCGGAACACCCGCCGCGCGAAGCAGCCGTTTCGGTGCTCCCTCCGCAGCGTATCCTCTCCCGATCGTCGCAGACTGCGGCTCAGGTCCAGGAACCCCTGTAGCTGTAGCCCTTCTACACCGGCACAACGGTGAAGTCGGTGCGCTTTCGCTTCAGTAGCACGGTGTCGTGACGCTCGGCTTCGACCAGCTCCTGGTAATCCGTCGTGTAGTGCAATCCACGGCTTTCCTTGCGCTGCTGCGCAGAGCGGATAATGAGCTGCGCGATCAGGTACAGGTTCCGAAGCTCCAGAAGGTCTTCGGTAGGGCGACAGGTCGCATAAAGACGGTCCACCTCATCGGCGATCACCGACAGGGCCATATCCGCCTGGGCAAGCCGTTCATCGCTGCGGACGATGCCAACGAACTTGGTCATGGCGTTCTGCAGACGCTCTTTGATCTTGTCGGTCTCGGCAAAACGGACGCGTCCGTGATACGGACGGAACGGGGCGACCCCCGCGCAGTCAATCTTGCGCATCTCCGCATCGTCATCACGCCGAAAAAACTCGGCGGCCCGGTGCGAGAACACCAGGCCCTCCAGAAGCGAGTTCGACGCCAGCCGATTCGCGCCATGAACACCGGTCGAGGCGACCTCGCCGGAGGCGAACAGGCGCGGAAGCGTGGTTCGCCCGTGCAGATCAGTGACCACCCCGCCGCAGGAGTAATGCGCGGCAGGGACAACCGGGATCGGCTCGCGTGTCATGTCAATGCCGTAGGAAAGGCACCGGGCGTAGATGTTCGGAAACCGATGCTTGATCTCGGCGGCGTCCACGTGGGTGATATCCAGATACATGCACTGCGCGTTCTGCTTTTTGATCTCGGCATCAATCGCGCGCGCAACGATGTCTCGCGGGGCGAGGTTCTCCCGCGCGTCGTAATCCGCCATGAAAGCGCGACCGGATTTGTCGCGCAGGATCCCCCCCTCGCCGCGCACGGCCTCCGAGATCAGAAACGACCGTGCGCCCGGGTGAAACAGTGTGGTCGGGTGAAACTGAATGAACTCCATGTTAGCGACGGTCGCCCCGGCACGAAACGCCATCGCGATGCCGTCGCCGGTGGCGATACTGGGGTTGGTGGTGTGCGTGTAAACGTTGCCGCAGCCACCGGTTGCCAGCATCACGCCGCGCCCCGCCAGAAATGTCTCCACCCGGTCTTCGGTAATATCGAGGACATAGACGCCGCAGATCGTTTCGTCATCGTGGGGGGCTTTGGCAAAATCAATGCCGATATGATCCTCGAAGACGGCGATCTCCGGGTGCGCGGCGATCTGCGCCAGCAGGGCGCGCTCCACCTCACGCCCCGTGAGGTCGGCATTGTAGGCGATACGCCGGCGCGAATGCCCGCCCTCGCGGGTCAGAGCGATCTGCGGCCTGCCGTCCGGACCCGGTTCGGTGTCGAATTGGGTACCAAAATCAATCAGGTCGTGGATCCGGTCCGGCCCTTCGCGCACCAGAACGTCCACGGCGTCCTCGTGGCACAAGCCCGCCCCCGCGACCAGCGTATCCTGCTTGTGAAGATCAAAGCTGTCGTCAGGGGCCATCACCCCGGCGATGCCGCCCTGCGCCCAGTTAGTGTTGCTCTCGGCGCGATCCTTTTTTGTAATCACCGCGACCGTTCCCAGATTGGCGGCTTCGAGCGCAAAGGTCAGCCCGGCAATCCCCGATCCCAGCACGATGAAGTCGTAAATCTTGTCGTCTGCCATGATAACTTTTATTGTACCTCTTTCCCTTTTCCAGAGGCCAGGCAGCGGTGTCCAAGAAGGTGGAAAAGGCTCGGTTACAGAAGTCTTATTCTTGTCACGTGTTACGCGTTGCGTAATACCGAAGGAGCGTCGTGATGACCGTGCCACAACCGAAGCCTGTGTCTTTTGGAATCGTTGGATTAGGCAGTGCGGGGCTGCTGCACGCCAAGGTGCTGTCAGAGGGCAGGATTCCCGGTGCGCGGCTGACCGCGGTCGTTGGCTCCCCCTCCCGATTTCAGGAGGTCACCCCGTTTTTCCCCGCGGGGGTGCGGCGCTTTGATTCGCTCCAGGCGCTGCTGTCGGCGAATGTCTCCGAGGCGGTCATTATCGCGACCCCCCATCCCCTCCATCCACAGCAAACGATGATCGCCCTCGCGGGCGGGTGCCACGTCTTCTGCGAAAAACCGGCGGCGATTCGGAGCCGGGAAGCACGCGAGATGGCGGAGATGGCGCAGCGACACAACCGGGTCTATGCACTGAACTATAATCGGAGAACCGCTCCGCTGTACCAGCGCCTCCACGCCCTCGTGAGATCCGGGGAGATCGGGGAGCTGCGCCGCGTCAATTGGACCAGCACTTCCTGGCTTCGCGTTCAGTCCTATTACGATAGCAGTTCCTGGCGAGGCACCTGGGCCGGTGAGGGCGGAGGACTGCTGGTGAACCAGTGGCCACATATTCTGGACCTCTGGCAGTGGGTCTGCGGGATGCCGACGCGTCTGCAGGCGACCTGCCGCTTCGGCGGGTACCACAACATTGAGGTCGAAGATGAGGTGCATGTTTTCGCGGAATACGAAAACGGCGCGACCGTTTTTCTCACCGGCAGTACCGGAGAGGCCCCGGGTTCCGAACGCATCGAGATGGTCGGCAGCCAGGGCCGGATCATCGCG
>JACMJB010000191.1 GCA_014380815.1 Armatimonadota bacterium | reverse complement strand
CCTGCAGCAGATCGGCCCAACGCCACAGACCTATCCGCCGATCCCACCAGCGCTTTGTCTCCGACAGGAGTGTTCCGGGATTCCCTGGGCTGGTATCTTGGCATCTCCTCGTACTGGTTCGCCACCAGCCTTAAGTGGTTTATCCTGTTCCTGCTCCAGCCGCTCCAGGTCGCGAGCGTAGTTCCGGGCGGCGAGAAGAACGGGGCCTGGGGGCTGGTGGTGGCGCTGGGAGCGACCGAGGCGATGATCGGTCCGGCCCTGATGGGGTATCTGAGTGACCGGTGCGGTTCCCGCTGGGGACGGCGGCGCCCATTCATCGCCATCGGGGCGGCCCTGACCGCAGTGGCATTACTCTTTTTGGGGCAGGCATCCTCGCTTTGGATGATGATAGCCGGGTACCTGTTTCTGCAGATCTCCGATGATGTCGCTACCGGCCCTTATTCCGCGATCATCCCGGATGTGGTGCCCAAAAACCACCGGGGCCGGGCGAGCGGGATCATGAGTCTGCTGCAGCTCGTGGCGCAGATCGCGGCGGTCGCGATCGCCCTGCCGCTGGGCAACTTCTTCTATATCTACACCGCCGTCGCGGTAATCAACATCCTCTGCGCGCTCATCGTCCTGCGCGTCATTCGAGAGCCGCGCTTTGTCTTCCCGGTGGGAGCAGGCCCAGTGGCGACTCCGGCTTCTCAAGCGACGCTGTGGGTCCGAATGCAGCGCGGAGCGGCCCACTGGCTGGCGCCGTTCCGGTCCGCGGACTTTCGCTGGGTCTGGTTCACCCGGTTTCTCTGCGCCTTCGGGTTTTACCTGATCCTGCTTTACGTTTCCAACTACCTGACCGATCGTGTCGAAACCTTTCGGGTGCTGGGACTGAATGTCGGCTCCGTGAAAAATGCCGCGCTGGTCGCGGGACTGGCGATCTCGCTCGCGGGCGCAGCGGCATCAGTACCCGCCGGAAAGCTGGCGGACCGTATCGGGCGAAAAAAAGTGGTCGTGTTCGCGGGCTGGCTGATGTTTGCCACACTGGTGCCGTTTGCCCTGGTGCCCAATTACACTGTTATCATCGCGTTGGCGCTGCTGTTTGGAATCGGTTACGGCGCGTACTTGTCCGCCTCCTGGGCGCTCGCGACCGATGTCCTGCCGAGCAAAGAGGATGCCGCCAAAGATATGGGCATCTGGCAGGCCAGCGTCGCCACGCCGCAAATCCTGACCGGGGCAGTCGGATTTCTGGTGGATGCCGGAAACAAAGTGGGTACCGGCATGGGATATACGTTCGCCTTCCTGCTGTCCGCCGTGATGTTCCTGATGGGCTGCCTGCTGGTCACCAAAGTGAAAGGGTCTACCTGATGAGAGCGTGAGAGGGGATGGTGGGGAAACCCGATAAGGCAGGAGTTGCAAGCGGGAACCGCGAACAGACTGTCAATCCTGCGTCGAACCCCGCCCGCGCAGTCTCAAAGGAGATACTGGTTCTATGTCCCACGAATTTAACGACCCGATGGCACGTCCCGGCATGTCAGCCGTCGGCCCTGCCGTGCAGATGGTCAACAGCATGATCACCGAGGCGGTGCGACTGGGCGCATCGGATATACATATGGAACCGCGCAAGTCTATCCTGGAGGTGCGCCTTCGTGTGGATGGCGTTCTGCACGTCTGGAAAAACCTTCCCAAAGACCTTCAGGACATCTGTATCGCGCGTGTCAAGGTGATGGCGGAACTGGACATCAACGAGAAGCGGCTGCCTCAGGATGGGCGCATCACGATCACGGTCCCCGGGAAATCGCTGGACCTTCGTGTCTCCTCTCTGCCCGTGCTGTATGGGGAGAAGATCGTTCTGCGGATTCTGGACCGCTCGATGTCTGTCCGCCCGCTGGACGGCCTTGATTTTTCCCCGCACAATAAGGCCGCCTTCGAGGAACTGATCCACCAGCCGCTGGGTCTGCTTCTGGTCACAGGGCCAACCGGGTCCGGCAAGACCACGACGCTCTACTCCGCGCTGAACGTGCTGAAAAGCAAGACCACGAACATCGTGACCTGCGAAGACCCGATCGAGTATGACATTGACGGCATCAATCAGAGCGCGGTCTTCGAAAAGGTCGGATTGACCTTCGCGCGTCAGCTTCGCGCGATCATGCGCCAGGACCCGGACATTATCCTGGTAGGTGAGATCCGCGATGCCGAGACCGCGGAGACCGCGTTCCGCGCGGCTATGACCGGGCATCTGGTACTGTCTACCCTGCATTCCAACGATGCCCCGACTTCGGTGACGCGCCTGATTGATATGGGCGTTCCGCCTTTCTTGATCTCGTCGGGCCTGATCGGGGTGGTCGCGCAGCGTTTGGTGCGGCGGCTCTGCCCGCACTGCCGCCGCCAGGCACCGCCGACCCCGCAGCAGGCCGCACTGCTCTCCATCAGTCCAACGGACAAGATCTATCACCCGGTCGGCTGTCAGCAGTGCGATGGGACCGGCTACAAGGGCCGAATCGGTGTTCACGAGGTCGTGTCCGTGGACGAGCATTTCGAGCGTCTGGTGATGGACCGCGCACCCGCCTCGCAGCTTCGTCAGGCCGCACGGTCCGGCGGCATGGTCCCGATCCGCGAAGATGCCCTGGGGAAGATCCGAATGGGTCTGACTTCCGTCGAGGATGTGATCCGGCAGGTTTATATTCGCGTGGATGATGAGGACCCGCTGGATGAGGCCCCGCTCGCGACGCCCCCCGCACAGATCGAGGG
>JACMJB010000190.1 GCA_014380815.1 Armatimonadota bacterium | reverse complement strand
GGTGTTGGGGTCGGCGTCGGGGAGGCACTTCCCTTGTCTCTCTCGCCCCCTCCCCCGCCGCTGCCGCAACCGGTAAGCGTGCAGGCGGTGATCGTAACCAGAGCGATAAGTGCAGAAACAGGCCGGGCAGGCCGGGCAGGCCGGGCAGACAGAGCCGGTGTGATGTGTGACTTCCAGTTGAGGCGCATGCGTAGATTGTACAGCGAAAAACCTGGATTTATCGGGCGGCCACTTTGTTTTTTTATTTGGAAAAGGCCGCGCTCACCGGGCGTCTATCCTCTGCCGGGTCAGCCGCAGGATCAGCCAGCCCCACAGAGCCGTCATAGGGACGGAAATCCCCCCGAGAACACAGGTAGGAATCGAGAGACGGGCGTGCCGCGCCTTCGAGGACCCCGAAGGCTTCCCCGGCGATTCGGGTGTACGGCGCCGCGAAACAGGCGAGCGCCCTCATCCGGCAGGTCGCCGCGCAGGCGACGCGCGAGCAGGCGTGCCTGCAGATGCGGCAGCAGTCCCAGCGGCACCCGGTCCTTCAGGAACGGATGGACAGTCTCTTCCTGCTTGCGGTCGTTGTAGGCGGAGAGAACCGGTTTTCGTCCCGATTCGTTCAGAAGGACCGCGTGTTTGGCAGACTCCGAGCCGGGCGTTCGCATCTCGAAATGCTCCGCGCGTCTCTGTTTGCAATTGCTCAGGTTCAGCGCGAGCGCGGGCCGTCCCGGACGCACCACGGGCAGAGAGCCGGACTGCGGGTCCAGACCGATGCCCTCGCAGGCGGCCTGACAGTCGGAACTCAGCAGCACGTACAGAAACGACAGGAGGGCGTTCATCCGGTCACGGGGGGCCAGCGGGTCCGGGTGGCGAACGAGAACTCCGTGGGCGGCGCGGTCAGCAGGTGCGGAAGCGTCGCGAACCAGAGGGCGGCGCCCTGACCTTCCACCCCGCGAACGCCGTCCCGGCTGGGCTGTTCCAGCATCCTAACAGGCAAAGCTTTCCCCGTCGATCTTCAGGCGCATGTCGAGAGTGCCGACATTGATCTGGAAGACGTGCCAGAACTTGCGGCCCTCCCGTCGTCGATGAGGGGAACCCGACTTCTTCGACGGAGCAGCGTGTGCTCGCCCAAAGTACCCACGTGGGCGCGGCGAGCCTGCGCTCCGCGTCGATGAGGAGTCCGAAACGTACTAACTGTCGCTTACGCTGCAGCCAGTGCAAAGTCGCTGCTGCCGTTTCCTGTGCCTGTTAGACACTTTGCCAGCAGAACCTGCGCCTCAGAAAGCAAGGTCAACGGGTCGGCGGTCGTTCCCAATACCCAATAAGCCGCGGCGTTGGCGGTGCCAAGTGCCTTCTCGCCTGCCGCGCGGTCGCGCTCGATCTCCAGCGGCCCTAGCGGCTCGAATGATATGCCGATGACGGCGCGTATCTCCTCTGCGCAGGACATCAGGCGCAGGCTCAGCGCGTGTTGCCGCAACTTCGCGGCGAGGTGGCCCATTTCCTTCACGTACCATGCCATCGCAAATCGGTCGCCGCCTTTCGCCAGGAGCCGGATAGCCACTGCCAGTTGGGAAAAGGATTCTGCATAAAATCCGTTCTGCCGCTCGACCACCGCGAGATTGAAATGGGCCGTACCGTTTCCCGTGATCTGGAGCCGACCCTCAAGGGCGATTGCCTCCCGCAACAGCAGGCTCGCGGCGGCGAAGTCGCCCCGGTAGCCGCTGATGATACCCAGATTGTTGAGGCCGCCACAAAGACCGCGCAGGTTACCGAGCCGTCGGCATATCTCCAGGGCCTCGGTCGTCCGTTCTGAAGCGGTATCCCAGTCTTGAAGCTTCATCGCGACGCGACCGAGGTCACCGAGCAACGAGGCGAGCCGCATATCACCCAGAGTGCGAGCGAACGGAAGCGCCTCGGCGAACAGAGTCTTAGCACGGTCAATATCGTCCTGGATCAGAGCGAGGATGCCGATCTCACGAAGGCACTCGGTCATTCCCCCCCCATCCTCTAATTCCCGCCAGAGCGCCAGAGCGTTTTCGGCGCTGACGTTTGACTCGATGTAATCGCCCAGTTGCGTCAATGCCCGCGCCTGGTAGGTCAGTAGCCGCGCCCTCAGGCGAAGGAGACGCACGCTGCGTTTCGCGGCTTCTCCCTCCGCTTTATCGCTCCCAGGAGCTTCTGATCCGCTTTCCGCCTCTGCCGAAAATGGGACGATTTCCATCGCAAGGGAGCGTACTATCCACTCGCTGGCTTCGCGTGGATGACCGCGGACGGTCCAGGTGTCTGCCACAGCCACCGTCAGTGTCCACGCTGGCTCAATCTCGGGGCGTGCGGTGAGGTACTCCAGGGCGGCGCGGACGTTTTCCATCTCATCGGTAAGGCGTGCGGACCATAACGGGTCCTCCGCATCGCCACGTATGCGGACGACCGTCTCCTGGACGAAGCGGGTGACGTAGGCGGCGTGCGCCTCGCGGTGCTGCCGCGCCTGGGAAATCGTGCGCTGCTCGACGGCGAAGTCACGCAAGCTTTCGAGCATCCGGTACCGCAAGCTGGCGCCAGCGCCAGCATCGTCCACCACGATCATCGAACGCTCCCGCAGCTGCGCCAGCATCGCCAGCCCCAGAGGGACAGAGCCACCCGTGCAGACCTCCGCAGCCGCCGCCAGTGTCCAGCCTCCCCGGAAAGAGGCAAGCTGGACGAAAGACTTCTGTAGGGGTACCGGGAGCTGGACGTAGCCGTACTCGATGGCGGCACGAAGCGTTCGGTGACGTGCCGGAATGTCGGAACGCCTGCTCACCAGAAGATCAAAGCGCCCCGCCAGCATCTCCCGCATCTGCCGCGGCGCCAGCGTATGCGCCCACCCCGCGCACAGCTCGATTGCCAGCGGCAGCCCGTCCAGGCGCTCGCAGAGGAGGGCTACTTCCGCCTGGCCCTCCGCATCCGCCGCGAAGCCTGGTCGCACCGAACGCGCCCGGTCCAGGAACAGCCGCACGCTTGGAGCGTTCTCCGGGTTATCCATCGCAGGGGATGCCGCACCGGGGGAGGCGTCGTGCAGATCCAGCGGGGGGAGCACTGCCTCATGCTCGCCATCAATGCCGAGGGGACGCTGTGACGTGACCAGCACGCGAAGCCGCGGGATACGCGCCAGGAGATCCACCGCGACCTCTCCTACCTGATCGGTCAGGCGGTCCGCATTGTCGAGCACCAGCAGGAACGGCGGCGCGTCTGGCGCCGCCGTGAGTGCGGCCATGATTCTATTCAGTGGCGGCGTTCCGCCAGGGGGGGTAAGCGCATCCGCGATGGCCCCCGCGATCTTGCGTGATTCGGTGATGTCGGCTAGCGGGACGAAGGCCACGACCGGCTCCGCACTGCTGCGGGATCGAGCCGCGATGCCGCGCGCCAGCTCCAGCGCAAGGCGCGTTTTACCGACACCGCTTGTACCAAGCAAGCTGACAAGGCGTACTGTCGGATCATCCAGCATCGTTTCCAGATCGCGCAGGAATGTTTCCCGTCCATAGAAGGTCGTCAGCGGGGCGGGCACGGGCGCGACCCGAAGGAGCGGAGCGGGTACAGCCGCTGACAGGGGAGGCGAGGGCGCGGTGTCGGCCTGCTGCATCCGTGCCATCATACTGCGGGTCGCCGGTGACGGCTCCGCGTTCAGCTCGCGTGCCAGCAGCCGGACAAGATCATCGTACTTCCGCTGCGCCGTCGGCGTCTGACCACTGGCGGCAAGGATGCGTATCAGGATGCGGTACGCCTCCTCCCGAAGCGGTTCGGCGGCCACCGCGCGCTCGGCGTAACCCAGCGCCGGGGTCCAATCACCCAGAGCCTCGAAGTGGGACGCGAGGGCTTCCAGCGATTTCAGATATTGGGTGAGCAGGTTCTGACGCTCTGCGAGTACCCAGTCGTCGTAATACCCTGGAAGGAACCCCTCCGCATCCCCATAGACTTTGACTGCCTTTTCCAGCGCTTCCACGCGCGCGGCGGCGTCCTCCGGCTTCGCGGCACGCTGCACCCATTGCCGAAACGATGCGACATCGGACGTGACCCGGGTGGAATCGATCCCAATAGTGTCCCGGTCCGCAGTGATGAAGTCATTATCGGGGTCAGGACAGATCCCGCGCAGCGCCTGCCTTAGCCGCCAGAGCGTCAGCGAAAGTCGGGGACGCCCGGCCTCGGCATCGGGCCAGAGAAGGTCTGCCAGTTCGTCGCGCGTATGGCGGCGAGGGTACGTAATCAGGTAGGCGAACAGAAGCGCCGCCTGCCGCGTCGGAAAATGGCCCGAAGACCGATCTCCACAGCGCATCCGCGCGAGTCCGAAGAGGTCTGCCTCCCACACGTCCGCAGGTGGCTCCCTGCCGCTATCCGCCCTAGTCATTAGAGTACACCTCGGTGCGTCTGGAGTAGAAGCGCACCCCGACCCCGAGCAGTTCGGATAAGCCCTATCAGGCTGTCCAGGCGCGATGCGCGTCGCTGGCACAGCGGTTATAAGCCACGAGAAAGCATTCCCGATAACGTTGCTCCTGAACCCCTCAATATACGGGGCAAAATTCCCGCGAAAATACTTTTCCTTTGAAAGAGACTTGAAAGAGTGGCCGCCTACAATTCCGAAAGTAGACACACGCAGATCCTCAGGTGGATGAGAAAGGCCCCTGTGAAGCAGAATTATTGTTCGCGGCGAGGCGGAACAATAGCGCCAGTCGC
>JACMJB010000189.1 GCA_014380815.1 Armatimonadota bacterium | reverse complement strand
GGCGATATAGGTCGCCGCGACTTTGAAGTCGTTGTAAGGTGTGAAGGCGCAGAGGGCGGCAGCGAAGAACAGGCCGATCATAACGGCGCGGGGGGTGACGCCCTGCCGGCGCGCCGCGGATACAGGAATACGAACGGTTTGTTTTTCGGGCATGGGTAGCGGTGGCTGCGAACCTGGACTCTGACGGGCGGTGCAAGACGGCAAAACTATAAGAGTGCAGGACCGGACGCCAAATTATAACCTGAAAACGGCCCGGAACGCTCCCGAAGCGCAGGCGCAGGACCTGCTGATCGCGAATCTAGTCAAAATGGCTGCCGCCCAGCGATACTTCCCGCACCTTCGCAACACCCATCTCCCTGATCCCCCAGGACGCAGCGCCGTTGTCCAAGCGGTCCTGGTCATCTTCTCGGCGCTGGTGTTGCTGGCCTGGATTGTCGCCGCCAACGGTGGGACTGCTCTGTTCTCTTCTCTCGGAACAGACCGGACCCTGGCCCAGATCTACCAGGAAGCCGATGTTTCCTCGATCGCTGCCGGGTACGCGCGGATTCACGGCTTTGGGGATACGCTTGCCTGGTGGCATGGCCCCTGGATTCATGCGGATCTTCAGGCGTTTCGTCCGCTTACCTCCTATCTGCACTGGGCACAACTGGCCGCGGGCACCCGCTTCGGATTCGGATGGGTCGGATTGCAGGGCGCGCTTCTCTTCTGGGCGGCAAGCCTGATGGCCTGCGCACTCGTTTGGCGGCTGACACACTCGGTGTGGTGCGTCGGCGGGTGCGGACTGCTCGCCCCACTGCTGCGCTTTGTCAATGCGAAGCAGCCGCTGCTCTGGCTGACCTGGTTCCCCGGTCATCCCGAACTGCTCTGCATCACCCTTCTGCTCGGTGGGGTACTTACCTTTCGATGGTGGCTGGACCAGGCCCGGTCGCGGCATCTCGTCGCGGCCTGGATCTATTTCGTGTCGGCCTGCCTCGTAAAAGAATATGCGTATCTATTTCCGGCGTTTGCGGTCGCCGCGCTTGCGATGGACCCACAGTGTCCCCTGCCGCGTTCGCGACGGCGACCGGTCCTGCTTCAAATTGGCCTGATGGCGGGGTTTGTGCTGCTGCTCTGGGTCTGGCGCGGGGCGGTACTGCCCCACCCGTACAATCCGCATCTCAAAGCGTACCAACTGCACAAAAAGACGCTTTGCTTTCTTTACAACACGATCTACGCGTATGTCTATGGCGAGGATGCCTGGTTTGCCCTGCTTGCTCTGCTGCTGGTGGCTCTTGGCTGGGGGATCGCGGCGGTGGGGTCCCGGTCTCCGGCGTTCCGCGCGTTTGTGTGCCGCCCGCTGGGGTGGCTTACCGTGCTGGGCGCATTTGCTGCCCTCGGCTCACTGGTCTGCACGTTCTGGGGGCAGACCCTGCTTTCCGCAGCCTGGTACGCGGCAAGCCTTGAAAACAACCGGCTGCCAGATTTCGCTATCCTTCTACTCCAGTTCTACGGGCTGTTCTTCACACTCCGGCACCGGCGGGAGCTGCTTCCTTTATGGCTGTTGCTCGTCGTGAGTTACCTTCCCGTCATCAGCTATATCGGATGGCATTATCTGATTCAGATGTGGTTTGTCCGCCTGGTTTACTGGAGCGTTTTCCTGCAGGTTCAGTGGCGTGCGCTCGGCTCGCCGTCCCCGACAGATCTCCTGGCAACCCTTGGCACTGCATCCGGCGGAACGCCAAGTGAAACGGCACGATAATACCCAGCGCACCCAGAAGGCATAGCATCAACGCGACAGGCCCACTAGGGGCGAGCAGCGGCTCGCCGCGCAGCGCCTGCCAGGTCAGGGTTCCCATCAGCCCCAGATACAGCATTCCGGCAAAGTGGACCAGGAGCGATGCCTTTTCTTTGGCAAGGGGGCGGCGCAGTCGAAGCAGCAGAAGGCCAAATAGTGGCAACACCTGCAACGCATGAAGCCCGACAAAATGCGGGACGCGAAGATCGCCCCCGGATCTGCTCCAATGTGTCACCCATAGGCCCGGCGCGCTGTCCGGGGCACCGACCCCGTGTGCGCCGACGAAGGCTGGTCTTTCCCCCCGCCGCAAGGCCGCAAGCTGAGATGGGTTCGGGGTGGTCATCAAAAAAGCAATCGCCATACCTAGAGCAGTCAGAGCGGCTCCCCAGGGGAGTGACAGCACGAAAGCGCGTGATGGGAGCGTTTCCACCGACTGAAGCAACAGCAAGGTCGTCACTACGAGCGATGCCATCCAGACGACCAGGATGATGCCTCCCATCAATCCCCAGAGCAGTTCGTCCTGCGGACTGGTCACATTGAAATGGCTGGCGGTCCCCCGGAGCACCTGAACGACGATGATCCCCATCTCCGCCGCGAGGCCTGCGGCGGTTGCCCAGGCAATTCCTTTCTTCAGGTGTGAGTGGCCTTGGACATAACGAAGAATCCAGAGCAATGTGGCGCTGTAGTCAGCGATCGAGACAAAAAACTTCGCGGGCTTCAGCCAGGCTGGAGCACTGGTTATAGAGCGGCGGCAGCGATGATTTCCAGTGGCAGCCCGAATGCTTCTTCGACGGCGGCCTTTTCACTACCGACATACCAGAGTTCGAGCTGCGGGTCGGAGTCACTCTGCAGGGAAAGGCGCAGCCAGCGGTGCGTCCCCTGCTCCACCACCTTCAAAGAGACATCGCGCACCAGGCCGAGGTGCGAGCGGTCCAGACCCTCGGCGAGGCGCAGCAGGGCGGCGAGGGGTCGGACCATCTGCTGGTCATCACGGGCCAGCGCCTGATAGTGTGCGTGACGCTTCTTGGGGGGCGATTTGCGGTGGAAGTAGGCGAGATTGGCGATGATCTCGATCTCTTCGTCGGTGAAGCCCGCAAGCTCGGAGTGGCGAATGAGATAATACGAATGCCGGTGATGACCGGTGTGCGACACGAAGACTCCAATGTCGTGAACCAGGGCCGCATACTCTAAAAGCTCACGCTCCGCGGGGCCGTAGGGGTGCAGCCCCGCCTCTTTCGCCTGATCGAACAGGCGCAGCGTCAGGCGGGTCACCTGCCGGGCGTGCGCCTCTTCACCGGGCAGGACCCGCATCAAAGTCTCGATAGAACGGCGCCGTACCCCGGCCTCGTCGCTCGCGCTGACGCCTTGTCGGCGCAGCAGGGCATCCACAATGACGCCCTCCCGCAGCGACCGATCCGCGACCTGCAACCCGTCCACACCCAGGTCTTCGGCGAGTGTCTGCAGCACGGCGGCCCCGGAAAGGATAATGTCTGCGCGTTCCGGATTCAGGCCAGGCACGCGGCGGCGCTCTTCCAGCGTCAGCTTGCAGAGCATCGCGGCGATTTCGCGCAGGTCGCCGGTTTTGAGCGTGTAGTTACGCAGCGAGGCGGGGTCCTGTCCCGCGCGCCGCGCGGCGATACTCGCCAGGTTCTGCGCAGTCCCTGACGAGGCGATCGCCAGGTCAAAGCCGGTGGCGCGGATCTTGCGGACAGCGTGCGTGGAAACGACGCGCACCTGCTGCTGCATCGCGGCATACAGCGAAACGGGAACCGGTCCGGTCACCCCAGACAGAAACTGGTTGCCAACGCGGATCGCGCCCAGTTTCAGGCTGTCTAACAGCAAGTGCTCGGACTGCGTTCCGACGATCAGTTCGGTGGAACCGCCACCGATATCAATGAACAGGCCGCGCTTTTCGCCAAGCTCGACCCCGGACGCGACACCGAGGTAGATCAGCCGCGCCTCCTCAATTCCGGGGACGACCCGCACCTCCACCCCGGCCTCGGAAGCGGCGCGGCGGGTGAACTCATCGCGGTTTTCGGCCTCGCGCAGCGCAGCGGTCGCGATGGCGACGATCTCGCCCGCTCCGCGCCCCCGCGCGATCTCGGCGAACTTCTGAAGCACCAGCACCCCACGCGCGATGGCATCCTCCGACAGAAGACTCTGCCGGTACTCGCCCGGCGCGGCGAACTCGCCCTGCCCCAGCCGCACTGTCTCCTTGTGCTGCGAAAGCACGGACCAGTTACCGGTCGCAAGGTCCAGCCGGACCAGGGACATCCGGATGGAGTTGGAGCCGATGTCCATTGCCGCCAGCAGTGTCGGGTCGGCGAACAGGGTGGCGTCGCTTTTCGCATCGGGTTCTGAATAGGGTTCTAAGGCAGTCACGCCCTATTGTAGCCGGAATACGAACAGAACAGATAGGGTTGACAAAACCAGAATCGAGGTATCAAATTCGAACCATGACGCTGCCATTGCCCGCTTGCCTTTATCTCGTCAACTCTCTGGACAACACGCCCGCCGCACTCACCGCGCTTCTGTCGCCTCTGCCCACAAACGACCCCATCTGGGACACAAGCCCTGATCCGGACCGCTTCCCTCTGCGCGAAATCGTCGCGCACCTTGCCGACTGGGAAGACGTTTGGCGCGAACGCCTGGAGCGGACGCTGATTGAAGACAACCCGCTGATCCCGCGCCCCGACATCAACCAGCGAGCGGAGAAGCAGGGCTACGCGGACGCCGATCCCCAGGAATCCCTCGCGCACTTCCAGGAACGAAGAGTACGGCTTACCACTTGGCTGCGCTCTCTGCCCACCGACGCCTGGAGCCGCCCCGCCCGCTTCGACCGCATGGGTGATCTCACGATGGACGGCCTGGTCGCCCTCGCCCTGGCCCATGACTCCTACCATGTGCGGCAAATATCGGAGTGGCTGGCGGCGGACTAGTACCGAAGCTACTCCGGCGCTGACGTACTGCTGTTTTGATTTGCTGGCACCGCAGGAGCTATTTGGCACCACTAATATTTCCGGTGTCAGCCCATGGGTTAGACGGTTTTTCTGTTCAGCTAGGCTTTTTTCTGTTGTAGGCCGTGTGTGGGTGGGTGCCTTTCGGAACGGTTCACTCCTTACCATCCGCCAATCCCTGCTCACCTCCGGTTGCGCCGTCCCCTCGTGCGATGCTACAATCTGCCCGTTATGTCGTCACCTACACCCACTGTTTCGCCGGTTTCGTCTCCGGAAATTGATGCCCAGGCCGCCCGGCTCGCGCGCGGCGCGCAGCTCATCGTACCCGAAGAAGGGCTGAAAGCGAAGCTCGCAAAGTCCGCTAGAACGGGCAGGCCGCTTATCGTGAAGCTGGGCCTGGACCCGACTGCGCCCGATATTCACCTCGGCTTTGCGGTCGTGC
>JACMJB010000188.1 GCA_014380815.1 Armatimonadota bacterium | reverse complement strand
TCCTCGACCCGCAGATGGCGCAGATAATCGCGCGGTGTCCGGCCCATGCCCTGCGCGAAGACCTCGGTGAACCGGTCCGGCGACAGAAAGACCGAGGCCGCCACCTGCTCGACTCGTAGCGGGGCGCGGAAATGCTCCTCCAAATACCGGACGGCGGCGGCGACCGTAGCCTCATGCGCCCCGGCATAAACCGGAGCGAAGCCTGTCAAATCGCCCCCGCTCCCGCCGCCGCCGTTCTCGGCATGAAACCGGGAGAGCAGCGTGAGCAGTCGAAAAAACAGGCCACGGGCCAGCAGCGTCCCGATCAATGTTTTGCTGCGCCATTCGGCGTACAGCTCGGCCAGTGCTGCCTGAGTCGCGCCATACTGGGTCGGAGTCAGATGCAGCCAGCGGCGCTCGTGCTGGTCGGCGGCGGGACGGGACCGGAACGCCGTCCGCCCGTCTCCGTCTGGTCCGAACGGTTCCGCGATAAACAGGGAGTGAAAGCCTGGTGTCTCAGAAAGAGCAGTGAGCGCTTCGCCATCGAAGATCACGGGCGAAAAGTGCAGGGTATCCGTGGTCAGTCGGTCGCAGCCCGTGAAATGGTGGAACATGCCGGGTCCCATCGCATAGACATCACCCCGCGCAATGGCGAACGAGGTCCCATTAATGACGTGGTTTCCCTTCCCGGTCCGCACCACGTACAGGGAGCAGAAATCGTCGTGATAATTAGCGGTTTGCGCCCCCGGCCCATGAACGATGTCCTGCCAGATCAGCAGTGGCAAGGCGGCAGACGGGCGGTTCTCACAGCGGTCTCGCAGTGTCTCGAAACGATAGGATACCCTTCGGAGGGGAGGGGACTCCACGGCGGTGGCTCTGGGCTGCGCGGCTTTGGGCATGGTCTAGAGTTCGAGGTGCCGGGAAAAGGGTCCTTCTTGAGCAGTTGCACTTTTCCGGCTGCAGCCGGAAAAGTGCAAGAATCTTCCGCTTCTTTCCTAACGCTCCCCGGTCCACGCAGGCTACACTAAACACAGCAAAAATGCATCCGGAAGGAGCCGAATGATGCTCACCGAACCGCAGATACAGCAGTTTCGGCAGGACGGCTTTCTGAATTATGGAGCGCCGGTGCTCACCGAGAACGAGGTGGAAACGCTTCGTGCCGCGCTGCACCGGACCCTTGCCGGAAAAAGCGAGGCAACGCCGGACTCGAACCGCAACATCGGCGGAAGCGATCAGAGCGTGGTTACCCAGATCGTCAATATCTGGGAGGCGGAACCCGCCTTTGCTGCCCACCTTCACAACGACCGTATCGTTTCAATGGTCGCCCAGCTGATGGACGGCGCGGATACCCTCCGTGTCTGGCACGACCAGATCCAGATAAAGCCTCCCCATATCGGCGGGCCGACCATTTGGCATCAGGACTTTCCCTACTGGCCCGTGATCTCGCCACCCGACTTGATCTCCGCCTGGGTCGCGCTCGAAGACGCCGACGAGGCGAACGGCTGCATGAGCATGGTCCCCAGAAGCCATCTGTGGGGATCGTACAACGGTCCACACGGCGGCGGAACCATCCAGAATACCGAAAGACACGGCCCCGCCTACGAGCCGTCCTGCGTTCCGGACGGAGAGACCGTCGCGGTCGTTTCCGTCCCGGTCAGGGCGGGGAGCGTCGCCTTTCACCACTGCCTGACCTGGCACGGCGCTCCGCCGAACCATTCTGACCGACCGCGTCCGGCGATTGCGGTCCATTACATGGCGGGCAGTGTCCGTTACACGCCGCAGGGCAGATCCCATCTGGTCGAAGAGCATATCACGGTCGCGCCCGGCGAGATCCTGCGGGGCGAGCACTTTCCGACCGTCTATGAGGCAGGACGCGTGCTGCCTCCCCCTCCAGCCCCGAATCCCCTGACCGCAAAACTGTGACTGAAAAGGAACCCGAACCCGATGACTCTGACTTTGGATACGCCGCACGTAGCTATGGCTGCAGATGCTTTCGAGTACCAGCAAAAGACCTTTGTCCTGAACGACACCGCGGGCATGGCGAACGCTCTTCACGAAGACGGCTTCGCGCTGATTCCCAACGTCCTGTCCGCTGATGAGTGCGCCGCTCTGCGCGCGGCGATTGATCGGCTGAAGCCGTTCGGCTTTGACAGGCTCGGCAACACCGACCACTTCAAGTGCGTGTTCAACCGCGAGAAGCTTTTTCTGGACATGATTGACCGGCCCGGTATCCTCGAACTCGCCGAGGCGACCATGGGCCAGCAGTGCCATATCATCGGCGAGACAGCCTGGCGCTCGCATCCCGGTCACAATGGCTGGTCGCCGCATACGGACCGGGTATTTGTCGAGATGCCGGAGGAGTTTGCGACAGATCCGCGTGTCAAGCTGCCGATCTACCTTTGCACCGCGCACTTCTACCTGAACGATATCCCACTGGAGATGGCCCCGACCTGGGTGATCCCCGGCAGTCACAAGTCGGGCCGCGCGCTCCCCTGGGGCAAGGAGTCGGAACCGGAATGGCAGGGCAAAAAGCTGGAGCCGGTGCTGTGCAAGGCCGGGGATGTTCTGTTTTTCCGTAGCGAGGTCTGGCACACCGGCAGCAAAAACACCACCGCCGACCAAACGCGCTACCTGCTGCAGGTGCACTACTCGCACCGGTTTATCGCCCAGCAGTTCTCGCCGTACCTGACATTTCAGCTCAGCCCGGAAGTCATGGAGACTGCCAGCCCCCGCCAGCGCCGCCTGCTTGGTGAGCACCCCGGTGGCTCTTACGATTAGTCTCCAGGCAGATACGCCAGGAACAATCAGCGTCTCAGTTCGATCGCTGGCGCATCCAGTCTGTCAACGCTTCCTTAGACATCTGGCTAGAAGCAATTAGCAGGGTAATTGCTTCTAGCTCCTCTTGGGCGGGAAGCGTTTCGAGGCCGTTGCTTTCCAGAAAAACAAGGGCGCTTAGGACCGCGGCACGTTTATTACCGTCTGGAAAAGGGCGATTTGCCGCGAGGTGAAACAGATAGGCGGACGCCATTGCTGCCAGGAGTGACTATAAGGCTACTCCCGCTGACCGTTACTTGAAGTGGCGTATCCGCATCTATTCCCAATGCGTCCACCACCGGCTTTTCTAGAACCAGTGCGCCACATCGTAGTAACACCTGTAATTGCACCGCCTTCGGCAAACTCGGTGAGAGCAGGAGCGTCGCGGCTCTGGGAAGAATGTAGCTTCATGATTGATCTAACGGGAAAGCATCTTTTAGTCGGGGGGGGAAGCCGCGGCATCGGACGTACGACCGCGCTGCTCGCCGCCAGAGTGGGGGCTGCAGTCTCGGTGAACTATGTGCAGAACCAGGCCGCCGCTCAGGCAGTGGTGGCGGAGATCGTTTCCGGGGGCGGAAAAGCGGTCGCGGTTCAGGCCGATCTTGCCGCCGAGGGCGAGGCCACCCGCGCCGTACGAGAAGCTGTCGAGGCACTGGGACCGATCACCAGTGTCGCGATTGCCGCGGGGATTTTCGAGCCATCGCCGATCGCCGAGATGACGACGGCGTTCTGGGATCGGACGATGGCGCTGAACCTGAGAAGCACGTTCCTCGCGGTCCAGGCGGCTGTTCCGGTCTTGCGGCAGGCCAAGGCAGGCGGCAGCATCGTGATCTACACCTCGACCGCGGGCCAGCGCGGATCAAGTGTCTATTCGGCGTATGCCACCAGCAAAGGCGCGCAGATCCTATTTATGCGTTCGATGGCGAAAGAGCTTGCGCCGGCCCGCATCCGGGTCAACTGTGTCGCGCCGGGCTGGACGGAAACCGATATGAGCCGGGAGGCGATGGATGCCGAGGGCCGGGAGGGCATCATCGCGAGCATTCCGCTGGGACGAATCGGGCGGCCCGCCGACCCCGCGAACGCCGCGCTGTTTCTGATTTCCGACCTCGCCGAGTTCATCACCGGCTCCACGATCACCGTGGACGGTGGCTACGATATGCGTGGCTGAACACTAGGCAGGCACTCGTGCAGGACTCCCGCCGTTTGCCGCCGAACCTGCTCGAGTAAGACGGCAAGACGCCGTTCCCCTCTGGAGGTTTATAGTTTTGAGTATCCAACCTATCCGTGTCACCGTTTGGGGCGAGAACGCCCACGAAAAGACCAGCGAAACCGTCCGCGCGGTTTACCCCGATGGCATGCACACGGTCATCGCAGCGGGAATCCGCGAGTACCTGGGCGATGGTGCCGTGGTCCGCACCGCGACTCTGGAGCAGGACGAGCACGGCCTGACCGACGAGGTCCTGGGCAGCACGGATGTGCTGACCTGGTGGGGGCATATGGCGCACGGCAAGGTCGAGGACGCCGTCGTGGACAAGGTGTATCAGCGCGTCCTCAACGGCATGGGGCTGATCGTGCTGCACTCCGGTCACTTTTCCAAGATCTTTCGCAAGCTGATGGGAACATCGTGCGCCTTGCGCTGGCGCGAGGACCCCAACGAGCGCGAGCTGGTCTGGAACGTCCGCCCCGGCCACCCGATCACCAAAGGTATCGGACCGGTCATTGTCGTTCCGCATCAGGAGATGTACGGCGAGTACTTCGACATTCCGCAGCCGGATGAGCAGATCTTTATCTCATCGTTCACCGGTGGTGAGGTGTTTCGATCAGGCTGTTGTTTCACGCGCGGTCAGGGCCGTATCTTCTACTTCTCCCCCGGTCACGAGACATTCCCCGTGTACTACCAGACCGAGATCAAGCAGGTCATTGCCAATGCGGTGGGGTGGGCCTACCGGGACCCGGCATCATCTCCCGTGTTTGAGATCACGAAGGCGCCGAATGCCCCGACCGGCTGGTTCGAGAAATCGGGAAACGACTAGGGAGGCTGTGGCTGCAATGGCAAGGGCGATGCTGGTGGGTGCGGGCGGGATGGGCCGCGCTTGGGCAAAGAACCTCCTCGCGCACCAGGCGGTGACGCTGGCGGGCTGGGTGGACATCCGCGAAGGCGCGGCAGAGGAAGCGGCGCAGAAGCTGGAAGTGAGCGGTGCCTACACCGACACCGATGTTTCCCGCGCCCTCGCGGCGATCAGGCCGGACTTCGTGGTGGATGTCACGATTCCCGAAGCGCATCATGGGGTCACGCTTGCCGTGCTGGGTGCCGGGGTGCCGGTGATCGGTGAAAAACCGATGGCGCACTCAATGACCGCCGCCCGTGAGATGGTGTCTGCCTCCGAAAAAGCGAACAAGCTCTATATGGTCAGCCAGAGCCGACGCTATGACGCCCGCCTCCACGCCTACCGCGCGCTGATTGCCGAGCGACTGGGCGGCCTTGGTATTCTGAATTCGGACTTCTACATCGGCGCCCATTTCGGCGGGCTTGAACACAATGATTTTCGCAACCGGATGGAGCATGTCCTGATCCTGGACATGGCGATCCATTCGTTCGATCAGGCCCGGTTCCTGCTGGGTGACACCAACGCCGTGAGCGTTTTCTGCGACGAATTCAACCCTCCGTGGAGCTGGTACAAGGGCGGCGGGGCATCCGCCACCTGTCTGTTCGAGATGACAGGGGGTGTCCGCTACACCTACCGAGGTTCCTGGTGCGGCGAAGGTCGGGGCACTTCCTGGGAATGTGAGTGGCGCGCGGTCGGGGAGAACGGCTCCGCGACCTGGAATGGCACGGCCACGCCCGCGGTCGCCGAGATTGTCACGGAACGCGGCGATTTCCTGTCCAAAACCGAGGCGATCGAGGCCGCGGTCGAAGCGGACGCGGCAGGCGGCATCGCGGGCAGCCTGCGCGATTTTCTGAAAGCGCTCGAAACGCCGGGATACACGCCGATGGGCGAGTGCCACGACAATATCAAAAGCCTCGCAATGGTTTTTGCCGCTATCGAGTCCGCTCAGACCGGGCAACGGGTAATGGTCGAGGCTTGATTGAAAGACGGATCCTGACTCCGTTGCGAGGCGACTCTCACCCTTCGGCCCCTGGGGAAGGGGAGAGTCTGACTTAGGCCGGGGACGTGGGGAGAGTGCCGCCAAGGCTCTCTCTGCTATCCCTCCAGCACTGCGGTCATCGTGATCTCGGCTTTCAGCAGGCGAGAGATCGGGCAGTTCGCCTTCGCTTCTGCCGCGTACTTCTGGAAGTCCTCTTCGCTGATTCCGGGCACGTTTGCCGTTGTGTCTAGGTGGACCTTGGTGATCGTCGGGTTACCATCCACGAATTCCAGCGTTACGGTCGAGGTGGTGGCAATCCGCTCCGGAGCTATCTTCGCCCCGCCCAGGATCGAGGACAACGCCATCGAGAAACAGCCTGCGTGCGCGGCAGCGATCAGTTCCTCCGGGTTTGTCCCGACACCATTCTCGAAGCGGGTGCCGAAGCTGTATTGCGCTTCCGCCAGGGTACCACTCTGGGTCGAGAGGCTGCCCTTGCCGGTCTTCAGATCGCCGCTCCAAACGGCGCTGCCTTTACGATTCATAATCAAAAGATCCTCCTGGGAAACTATACCTGCTTTCGTTCGTAACCGAACCGTTTGCTGACGCGTCCTAACGCTATGCGACGAATTTTCCGTCCCCTCTGTCTGCTGCTCTTGACGTTGCTTCCCTCCACGATCCCCGGGATCTGTGGTGCCGCGCAGGACGAGCCGCAGGCGCGATCTGCCGTCTTCCCGGCGCTGTTTCCTCGTCCCGACGGTCAAAACGGTTATGAGGAGATCATCGCGGCAGGGGATTTGATCCATCGAAACACCGCACTTGAAGCTGCTGAAGGCAGGGAGGCCACCTTGCTTCAAAGGCGTGCCGCACTCGCGGACCCTGCCTGCCGCCAAGCGCTCGTGCTCCTGAGGCGGGGGCTGGCCAAACCGATGCGCTCTCCGCGCACAAAGATAGACCCACAGTCCAATCCAATCAGGGAGTACGCTCACCTTCGCAGTCTGGCACGGCTGCTCAAGGTACGGCAGTACGTTTTCCTGGCCGAAGGGCGTACCGCCGCAGCGATCAGCTGTCTTGAAGACGCCACGCGAATCTCGGAAGCGATTCGTGGCGAGGGCTTGATTGGCGGCTTTGTCGGGCAGGCAGCGGATCAGATAGGCCTGTACCAGCTCGCTCTTCATAGGGATCAATGGTCAGAAGCGGACTGCAGCCGGGTTCTGCGGCTGGCGCAGTCGTACCTGGCGGAACCGGATCGCGGGGTGCGGGCGCTGGAAGGAGAGCGTCGCTTCGCTCTGGCGACTGTCGAGATGATCTTCCGGACACTGGAAACGTTGCACGGAGGAAACCTGCTGGACGCAGTAGGCGACACGGGCGACACAGACAGCCATGCATCGGAAGAAGAGCGGCTCGAAAAAGAACTGCGGACGATAGAACAGGATACTGCCCTGCGCGACGCCATCTACGCCGCTATCAGGATGCGGGTCAACACCGCCTACGACCAGGCCGTG
>JACMJB010000187.1 GCA_014380815.1 Armatimonadota bacterium | reverse complement strand
GACCCGGCTGCTGGAGGGCCAGTTCCCCAATTATGAGCGCGTCATTCCCACGACCCATGACCGCAAACTGACCCTGGAGACCGGCGAGTTCGCCAAGGCGGTCAAGCGTACCGCGATCGTGGCACGCGATAATGCGAACCGGGTGGTGCTGGAAACGGAAGGCGCCCAGCTTATCCTGTCCTCGGAATCCGGCACGGTCGGGTCGGCCCGCGAGGAGATCGAGGTCGCCCGTGAAGGCGACGATATTCAGATCGCTTTCAATGCCAAGTACCTGAACGATGTTTTGAACGTCGTCGAGACCGAAGGCGTCGTCCTGGAACTGTCGGAGCCACTTCGTCCCGGCATTCTGCGCCCTATCGGCGATGGAGCGACCGACTATCTTTGCGTCCTGATGCCGATGCAGGTGATCTGAAGCGACCCAGCAGACCAAAAACGGCGGGGGCACGCCTTGGGTATTCCTGCCGTTTTTGGTCCGTCCCCTTTCTTGAGACAGCCGCGAATTGGGTAAACAACCTCAGCGGTCGCTCTGCACGCGAATCGCTGCTTGCTGTTTGTTGCTCAAGAAAGGCTGGTACGACGTGAAGAATCTGCGCAGGATCGATCACCATCATATAGAGTTCAGCGCCGTGACGGTCGCGGGGATCACGGTTTTGTTTATTGGCTCTCTCGCGCTGCTGGGAGGCTGCGGTGGCGGAACGCAATTCCCAAGCCCAGAATCCTCCCCGATCTTCGCTCCGCCGGTCATAAACATCTCTCCCGGCCCTGCTGTCACTCCAACCATCGGACCTTCACCGGGCACATCGCCATCGCCGGGCACGCCCTCTTCGCCGACCACATCCCCTTCCACGGGACCAAGCACCGTGCCCTCCGCCGCGCCTTCCACCGGACCGAGCACTTCCCCCTCAACAGCAGCGACCCCGTCCCCTGGTGCGAGCACGCTGCCCACGCCAAACCCACTTCCCACCCCGACCGTAAGCCCTTTGCCCTCGGTCAATCCCCTTCCAACCCCGAACCCGCTTCCGACCTAGCGGGTTGGTGCGGGGTGGTTATGTCAGTCCGGAATCCTCTATCGCCGCGAGAGCCGAGGCGCAGATCAAAACCATCTGCGCCTCGTCGTACATAAACTGCCCACCGCCGGGGCGATAGCAAGCAATGGCGACTTCCAAATCCTCATAAGCCTCGACATTGGGGAACCCCTCGCCGCCAGGAAATCTCTCCGAGAGCAGGGTATCTATCCTCTGAACCAGTTCCCGGCTCTGGTCTTCACCGGAAGCGAACTGATGCAACAGTAGTGTTAGATCGCGCATTTTTTGCCCTTTGCTGCTTATTCCATGCCCGTTTTCCGTATAAAATGCGGCATGAAGCAGGCACAGAAAGATTTCCTGACGAAAAAGATTGCCCCTCGCTGAGATCGGTCTGTGGGTTCACCATCGCAGCCGTGCCGACCTGTTTTGCGTGCTGTGATACAGCAGTTATTCTTTCCCTTAAAGTCCTGATGGAGATAGGAATTCTCTAGCTGATAACGATTTTTGCCTGGATGAGAGCGCTTTGTTGGGTGTCGCAGATCCCTGGTTCAAAGAATCGCGTAAGTTTACCGAGTCTGGGCTTGCCGCCTCTATTTTAGTAGCACCTGTATACCAGTTTACTAGAGACTGGTCTCGTGCCACGGCGTCAGGCACTCCCCTGAAATTCAATATTGACACCGCCACTACTACCGCGCCATTTTGGGGAATATTTTATTCTTGCATGGCCCTAACGGCAGTATTATGGTCAGCGATCCTCATTTGCAATTTGGGCAAAATTCGGGACGACTTATGGCAGTAAAAAATTAAAGCCCGCTGCTCAGCCGAGCAGCGGGCTTTTCCTTTGGTGCAGAACGATCCTACTCTGTTGGGGGCGGTGGCAGCTCCGGGTAGCTCCGACCGGCAGTCAGTGCTTCCGGGTCCTCTTCTTCCGCGTTTACGTTCTCGACCTTGCGGAAGATCACGACGGCGTTCTCCCCTTCGCCGTCAATCTCCGCTCGGATCGTGTCACCGGCACCGAAGCGGCCCAGCAGGACCTCCTCGGAGAGCGGGTCCTCGATCAGCCGCTGAACCGCGCGGCGGAGCGGACGTGCTCCGTACTGCGGGTCGAAACCGTCATCGCCCAGCTTCTGAAGAACGCCGTTCGAAACTTCGAGTTCCATTCCCTGCTGCCGAACCTGCTTGCGGACACCATTCAGCATCAGGTCCACGATCTGGTGGATGTCCTCGGCGGACAGCGACCGGAAGACGATGGTTTCGTCCACTCGGTTGATGAACTCGGGACGGAAGACGCGCTTCAACTCCTCGTTGATGCGGTTCTTCATGGCATCGTACTCGCGCTGCGTTTCGGACTTCGGCTTCTCGTTACGGAAGCCGATCCCCGGTTCGCGGTTGATGATGTGCGCGCCGATGTTGCTCGTCATGATCAGGACCGTGTTCTTGAAGTCCACCACGCGGCCCTGCGAGTCGGTCAGCCGCCCATCCTCCATCACCTGCAGAAGTAGGTTGAAGACTTCCGGGTGGGCTTTCTCGATCTCGTCGAGCAGGATCACCGAGTAGGGCGAGCGCCGCACCGCCTCGGTAAGCTGACCACCTTCATCGTAACCGACATAGCCGGGAGGCGCCCCCACGAGCCGCGAAACGGCGAACCGCTCCATGTACTCGCTCATGTCGATGCGAATCAGATTGTCTTCCTTCTCGAACAGAAGCGCGGCAAGCGCCCGTGCAAGCTCCGTCTTCCCCACCCCGGTCGGGCCGAGGAACAGGAAAGAACCCATCGGGCGCTTCGGGTCTTTCAGGCCGGAACGGGCACGACGGATCGCCTTGGAGACCGCGACCACAGCCTCGTGCTGAGAGACAATCCGCTTGTGTAGATCGTCCTCCATCTTAAGCAGCTTCTGCGTCTCCGTCTCGACCAACCGGGAAACCGGGATCCCTGTCCACGAGTAGACGATCTGCGCGACCTCATCCTCGCCGACCACCATCGGGGTGTTCGCGCGGACCTCTTCCCACGCGGCCTGCTGCTCGCCGATCCGCTCTTTGAGGAAATCGCGCTGCTCGGTCAGGAACTGCGCCCGCTCGTAGTCGTTCTTCTGCGGCAGGTTGTTCAGCTCTTTTTCGATGGTCGCAAGCTCGGTTTTCGCCTCGCGAAGCGGCTGAGGGGCCATCGCGGAGCGGAGCCGAACCCGTGAGGCCGCCTCGTCAATCAGGTCAATTGCCTTGTCAGGCAGGAAACGGTCGGAGATATATCGGTCAGCCAGCCGCGCGGAGGCATCCAGAGCCAGATCCGTGATCTGAACCTTGTGATGCTCTTCGTAGCGGGCGCGCAGCCCCCTCAGAATCTCCACAGCCTCCTCAACCGATGGCTCCGCGACTTTGACCATCTGGAAACGACGCGCAAGCGCGGCATCCCGCTCGATGTACTTGCGGTACTCATCCAGCGTCGTCGCGCCGATGCACTGAAGCTCGCCGCGGGAAAGCGCGGGCTTCATGATGTTCGAGGCATCAATCGCGCCTTCGGCGGCACCAGCCCCCACCAGGGTGTGCAGTTCGTCCACGAATAGGATGACTTCGCCGGATGCCTTGCGGACTTCGTCCATGACGCGCTTCATGCGCTCCTCGAACTCGCCGCGATATTTGGTGCCCGCGACGAGACCGGCAAGGTCGAGGGAAACGATCCGCTTGTCCTTAAGCATCTCGGGCACGTCCTGCGAGATGATACGGAGTGCCAGCCCTTCGGCAATCGCCGTTTTACCGACTCCTGGCTCACCGACAAGCACAGGGTTATTCTTGGTACGACGGGAAAGGATCTGAATCACGCGCTCGATCTCAGAGCCGCGCCCAACGACCGGGTCCAGCTTTTCGTTGCGGGCGTACTCCGTCAGATCGCGCCCGAATTCATCCAGGGTAGGGGTGCGTGAGCGCTGCGGCGGGCGACCGGTGCTCGGAGTGGCGCTGCCACCGGCATTCGGTTCGGCGTCCTGAATCTGCATGACCTCGCGACGGGTGCGCTCCAGATCTACGCCAAGCTTGTTCAGCACTCGACCCGCGAGGCCCTCGCCCTCACGGATCAGCCCCAGCAGGAGGTGCTCCGTTCCGATATAGTTGTTGTTAAGCTGACGCGCCTCGTCGTAGGCGAGGTCAATCACCCGCTTGGCGCGGGGCGTAAGCTGCATATCCTGGCCCAGACGGCCGTCGCCGCGGGCTACCTGCCGCTCGATTTCACTTCGGATGCGCCCAAGGCTCACCCCAATACGATCCAGGATGCGGGCCGCGACACTATCGTTTTCCCGCACCAGTCCAAGCAGCAAGTGCTCGGTTGAGACATAGTTCTCGCCCAGGCGTCCGGCCTCTTCCTGTGCGAAGAAGACCACGCGCCGGGCGCGCTCCGTAAATCGTTGCCACACGGGTTGTCTACACCTCCTCAGTAAGCCGGCAATCTTCTCGAGTACCAGGTTACTGCTGTCGCTTCTGTGGTTGGGTTGTTGGTTCTATTAAAACACTAATGGGCCGGGAACTTCAAGGTTCACCGACCGCTGCTGTCTGTATTTTACCCGACAACCCCAGGCGATGCCCGTTCCCGATCCCGCCCAAAGGAGCAGGGGCCACGGCGAGTCGCGGTCCTTTATCCGTAAAAAGCCCGGAGCGCCAAGCGGATCTTCGCGGGTCGCCCAATGGCGTCCCGAACCGCGGAGGGGGCACCCGACGGGACCGGCGGAGACGCAAGTCCGGCCCCGGTACGCAGTTCCGAGATCAGGGAGGCGAACCGGCGAGCGTCCGGCGCGGGCACCCCAGTCCTGGAGGGAGCGAGACCTACCGCGGCGGCGAGGCGCAGAGCCGAGAGCAGATCGAGGGCGGATTTTGCCGTGAGCCGATCGGCGGCTTCAACCCGGCTCCAGGCAGCGCGGGCGGCATCCCTGAGACGGTCCGCCTGCCCGGAAGCGATCTCCTGCCGTGCCTCACGCTCCGCCCGGACCAGATGGTCGCCTACCGGCTTCACCCGCCCGACGATCTCGCCAGCGGAGCGCCCGAAGGTCACGGCATTCGAGACCTGATACAAATCACCCGCCGCTTCGGACCGCTCCCCATGCGCCCCGCGAACCGAGATATCGAGCGTGTGGATCACCCGCAGCGTTTCCTCAAGACGCCCCAGGAACGCCAGGGCGGGAAGATGGACCAGAAGGGAAAGCCGCAGCCCTGTCCCGACATTGGCGAGAGAAGCGGTCTGATATCCCCAGAACGTCTCGTCGCGCGCCCAGCGCAGCCGGCGGGAAAGGCGTTGCTCGGTATCCTCCGCAAGCCGCAGGGCGGCGGTCAGTCCGGATCCACTCGCCAGCGACTGGATCCGGACATGGTCCTCCTCGTTGATAAAGACCGTCAATGCCCCAGGGTCGTCGAGAAGGGCGTACCGTTCCGCGCCGCCGTCGGCAAGCTCGGGAGAGATCCTTCGTGCGTCCACCAGCGCCGCGCGATCTTTCGCTGCAAGTGGGGAGATCGCAATGACGTGGAGATGCGCGAGACGCTCCGAATCGGCGTGGGCTGCCTGACGCACCTCCTGCGCCGCGCGCCGAAGGTCCCGCTCGTTCGCGCGGTTCGGAAAGGGATATGCTTCAAGATTCCGGGCCAGGCGAGCGCGGGCTGACAGCACCACGTCCCCATCCGGCCACTCCTCGCCTATGGAGCTGTCCTGCGGCACCCAGGAGGCAGTCTTCAAATAGCCAGCGAGGGATCTTCGGGAAGACGGCGAAGCCGCTTTGGTGCTTTCCGGCACGTGCCTCAGTCCCCATCCGAGGGCAGGAGGCATTCCAGCCAGAGAAGTGCCATGTCGTCACGCATCCTGCCGCCCGTGTATTGATTGAGGGAGGCCCAGAGGACATCGGGGACTGAGGTAGCGTCGGAATTCTGGCGATTCTGCTCCAGGATACGCAGAACCCCCTCGATCTCCAGCAGTTTGCCATCGGTGGCGGAGCGCGCTTCCGTTAGACCATCCGTGTAGAGTAGCAGGCCGTCGCCGGGTGCCAGCATGTATCGGTGCGTCTCGTATCCTTGCTCCGGGGCCGCCCCAAGCACCAGCCCCGTCGGCTCCAGAAACTCATAGCGACCATCGGACCGGCGCAGGATCGGTGTCTCGTGACCGGCGGAAGCGTAATGAAAGCTGACATCATGGACGTCGAGTACGCCGTAAAGCAGCGTCACGAACCCGGTCAGGTCCGGCTCATCGAAGAGCGCGGTGTTCAGGCGCGCGAGCACCTCGCCCGGGGAGGCATGTTCCCGGGCATAGGAGCGGAGGGAGTATTTGACCATCGCCGTTTTTTTGGCGGCGGCCAATCCCTTCCCGGAAACATCCGCGATCACCACCCCCCCGCGTCCGGCACCCAGCGGGAACAGATCATAGATGTCTCCTCCGACAAGCGCCTCATCGCCCTGGGCTTCGTAGCGTTTCGCAAACCGCAGGCGTCCCACCTGACGGGGAATATCGGGGAGCAGCCCCTCCGTGAGCGCCTGGGCGACGCGGCGCTCTTTCGCCAACTCGTCCTTCATCCAGACCGCATCTCGGGCCGCCTGCAGCGCGCGGACATTTGCCACGGCGACATCCACTGTCCCTCCCAGCGCTTCCAGCAGCATCCGATCCGTCTCGGTAAACGCTTTTGCCGCTGGTCTTCGCCGGGCCGCTGTCAGGTAACCCGTTGGCTCGCCGCCAATGGAGCCACTGAAGGGGGTCTCGCTGCGCTTGTCCGAGATCCGCGCGATGTCGTTGCCAACCGAGAGTGGGACGACCAGCGCCTCCCAGAGATCCTCGTGGCTCACTCTGCCCGTTCGGGTGATGGCGCGAAGCCGTTCGATCCCGCTGACTCCCTGTCCCACTGCCGAATACTCTTCCGCGACGAGTTTGCCCGTGCCGGGGTGAAACAGCGTGACTCCCGCCGCTTCCCCGTCCACGGCCCGGACCGCATTCTTCACCGCGACCTCCAGCAGGCGCGGCAGTTCCAACTCGCTGGCAATCGCCGTGTCCATCGCATGCAGCGTCTCGATCTCGCGGCTCTGCTGCTCGATCTGCTCCTGCTGCCGCTCGAAGAACGAGAGCAGCAGAGGAAGCGTCAAAAGTATGACCGCCGCGCCCAGAATCGAGAACAGGGCAGCTACTCCTCGTTGACGCCCCGGAAGCAGCAGGATCATTACCAGATCCAGAACGCCGAAAAGGACGACCGCGATGCCGATTGCGGCGAATCGAAGTGCAGGCACCTGGGGAGTGCGCCCCGCAAAGCGGTCGGCGGGTTTTCCAGGGGCACCGGGCAGTTTCGTTTCGGGTGGGGGCAGCAGCATAACAGCCTATCTTATCGCTCTCTTCCCTTTGGTCTTCTGCTCCGTCCCTGTACGCGACCGGCGATAAAAACGGGGAGCTATGGTTCCCAAAGCGAGGTAAAGCGATCAAATCTGGGTAGCATATAGTTTCAGACCTTTCGGACCGCAAACACAGTAATCTTGCTGGGTTCCGTGGAACGAGTCGGGGTCTCGCCGCTTTTTTTCATGATTTTCAACACCGCAAGCCAAGTTACGTCTCCTCCTTCGCCGCAGGTTCCCTCCGAGGTCTACGATGTGATTGTCGTCGGGGCCGGACCTGGCGGCGCAACCTGCGCCTGGAAGTGCGCGGAACAGCATGATCTTCGCGTCCTGCTGCTGGACCGTGCCGCCCAGATGCCCCGCTACAAGCCCTGCGGAGGTGGAATCCCGGCATCGCTTGCGCGGGATGTTCCCGGCATCAGCGAGGCGATCGCGGAGTTTTCGGACCTCACCGTCACGAAGCTCCGTCATTCCTGGCGAGGGAAGGACGCCGCCCTGGCCGCGCTGGAGACCACCGATGGCAGCCCCGCTGCTGTCTGGATGGTCCAGCGCCCGCGATTTGACAGCTACCTTGCCGGGCGCGCGGTGCAGGCGGGAGCCGTGCTGCGAACCGGCGTCAAGATCAGCGAGGTCCTCTCAGACGCGGACGGCGTCACGGTTACCAGCGCGGCGGGCGAGGCGTTCCGCGGGCGCGTTGTCGTGGGAGCCGACGGCGCGAAGGGGGTTGTCGGCACGCGCGCGGGACTGCGGCTGCAGAAGCGCTACGGGATCGCCCGCGAGATCGAGATCCCTTTCGCTGCACCGGACGGCGGTTTGTGGCATCCGAAGCTGGAGCCGGGAGCCGCCTACCTGGATTATGGCACGGTCCCCAATGGCTATGCCTGGATCTTCCCCAAGCGTAACTGCCTTTCCGTCGGGGCAGGGCTGCTTCTGCCGTCGGAACCCTCCCCGGCAGCGGAGAAGAACCTCGGTCAGGTGCTCAAAGAAGCGATCCTGACGCTGCTTGCCTCTGTTGGACTCTCCTATCCCCTTGATTCTGAAGCAGACGCTCCGAAGCTGTGGGCACACCCGATTCCTTACTGGACCGGTTCGGAGCCGCTGGCGACTCCCGATGGACGCGCCCTTCTCGTCGGGGATGCGGCGGGAGTGGTTCAGCCGTTGTTTGGAGAGGGGATCCAGTATGCCGTGCGTTCGGGCTATCTCGCCGCGCAGTGCATCGCGGCGGGGACGGTCGCACGGGACTACACCTCTGGGATTCGGGATTTTTTCGCCGCAGAGTTCGATGCCGCCGCGAGAATCAGCAAGATCTTCCACCGAGCGCCGCTGCTCTCTTACCGACTGGCCGTTAAAAATCCCGCGGGCACCCGCCTGATCGGCAGGATCATGGCGGGCGAGACCAGCATGGCGCACATGGAGCGCCGTGTCTATGAACGGCTGCATGTCCCGCGGGCGCTTCGCCCAAAGTAGGGAAAGCGGCAGACCGAAAAAAGCGGCCATTCGCTCGCAACGCCGAAGATACTGGGGAAGACTCTCTCACAATGCCGACCCTGCTGAAAACTGTTGATTTCTTCGCGCAGCATAGCCCCTTTGGAGCTTTCGCGTCGTTTACCGTGGGCCGCTTTGGAAAACCCGGGGGGTTCGGGTTAGAGCTTGGCGGCCCTCCTCCGGATCAGGATGTGTACATCGGCATGTCCCGATCCCGCGAGGGTGCGGCGGCCTTTCCCTTTTATCGGGACGCCCCCCGTGAGAGCGGTGCGAAGGCGTACCTTGGTCCGGGAGCTGCGGATACGTCAGCGGCAGAGCAGTGGCGCACCTTCTCCCCTTCCGAGATCACTCGCACTCTGGGCTGGGCCTCCGATACCTGGAAGGCCGGCGACCTTACCCTTTCCCTGAAGACCCCGTTCTGCGTGATTCCCGACCCGGATACGATCGGCGACGATGAGCTTCGTCGCTGCCTTTGCCCCGCCCTGTTCGCCGAGATCACGCTCGACAACCGCGCGAGTCTGGAAGAGGCATTTGCCTTTTTCGGCATCGGCGCGGCGGAGCCGCTTCGCCCGCTCGGAGCGGCCACGAGCGCGGGACTGCGGGGGATCGCGCGTGCCGGGGAGTGGGGCCTTGCCGCGTGGGATAGCCTCTCCGAAGAAAAGAGTTCCGTGCGGGAGTGTCTGACCTGGGGACTTCTCGATGCCCTCGGCACGGCATCCTCGGACACGCCGCTTCCGCTGCATCGCCTGGCGAACCGGGGAGCGCTGCAGTTCCGGGCGGCCCCCGGCGAATCGAGGACTTGGACCGTTGCGCTTGGATTTTACCGCAGCGGAATCGTGACAACGGGGATTGCGGCCACCTATCTTTACACCAGGCTTTTCCCAGACCTTGAGGCGGTGCTTGCCTTTGCGCTGGAAAACCAAGCGTACTACCGGAAGCTGTGCGACCAGCGGGACGCGGAACTGGATACCGCTTCTCTGAACGAGGACCGCAAGTTCCTGCTTGCCCATGCCACCCGTTCCTACCTTGGTTCGACCATGCTGCTCCACGACGAGCGCGGGGCGCTTCCCCGCGCGCCGTTCTCCCCCACCGCCCCGTTGCACCGTCCGCTCTGGGTGGTGAACGAGGGAGAATACCGGATGCTCAACACCTTCGACCTCACGGTGGATCACGCTTTTTGGGAGATGCGTTACCACCCATGGACGCTGAAAAACACGCTGGATCTGTTCATCGGTCGCTATGCCTACTCTGATGAGGCCCAGGACGCAACAAACCCCGAACGCCCCCGTTACCCCGGCGGTCTGTCTTTCACCCATGATATGGGGGTCGCGAATCAGTTCACTCCCCCTGGCTCCTCCTCCTACGAGCTTGCGGATCTCGACGGCTGCTTCTCCTACATGACCCAGGAGCAGCTTTGCAACTGGTGTCTGAGCGCCGCCCTGTACGCCTTGCCCACGACAAAGCTCCTGACCCTTCCCGGCGCGCAGCCGCCGGACCGACCGCCGGGTGACCTGCTCTGGCTCACGGGGCGCCGCTCGACGCTTCATGCCTGCCTCGAAAGCTTGATCCGCCGCGATGGTCCCGATGGGGCACGCGATGGCATCATGTCCCTGGATTCCTCCCGCTGCGGCAGCGGTCAGGAGATCACGACGTACGACTCGCTGGATTCGTCCCTGGGTCAGGCACGCGGCAGTCTCTATCTCGCGGTCAAGACCTGGGCCGCATATCTCGCCCTCTCCCGCTGCTTCGACGCGCTCGGCGAGGACGACAAAGCGGCGGAGTCCGAGGAGCAGGCGGCCCGTGCCGCCGCTGCCATCACCCGGCACTGGGATGCCGCCAGCGAAACCTTTCCGGCGGTTCTGGAGCCGGGCAGCCCCGGCTTCCATTCCAGGATCATTCCCGCGGTCGAGGGGCTGCTCTACCCATATCTGCTGGGCGATATGGAGGCGGTCTCCCCTTTTGGTCCATTTGGCGAGCTGATCGCGAACCTACGCCGCCACTACAAGACGGTTCTGGCACCTGGTGTCTGCATTGATGCGGAAAGCGGCGGCTTCAAGCTGTCTTCATCGTCCCACAATACCTGGATGAGCAAGATCTTTCTGGCGCAGTTTGTTGCGGAATGCGTCCTCGGCATCCCGCTCAGCGACACCTTCGACTCAGTGCACGCGGCCTGGCAGCGCGATAGCGGCTGCCGGGACTTCGCGTTCACCGATCAAGTCCACTCGTCCACCGGGCTTGACCTGGGGTCCCGTTATTACCCACGCGGCGTCACCTCCATCCTCTGGCTCCTTTGATACTGCGATCGGGTCTATGGAAGGAATGCCTGCCGGTCACGGCGAATCAAAAGCTGCAGCCCTTTCTTGAGGAGGTCATCGGCGCATGATTCTGATCCCCTATCGTGCCAAGAACCCACCGGAGCGCTTTCCCTGGATCACCCTCGCTCTGATCGTCACGAATATCTTGATCTACGCCTGCACGAGCCGCTATTTCCTGGCCGTGCGGGAAAGCGCCCTGGAACAGTTCGCCTTCTCCCACGAGACCCTGAACCCATGGCGCATCTTCACGGCGACTTTCCTGCATGCGGACCCGATGCACCTGATCGGAAACCTGCTGTTCCTGTGGATCTTCGGCTCGTCGGTGGAGGGCCGGCTTGGACCCGCGAAGTTCCTGGGCCTTTATTTTTTCGCGGGCTTTGCGGGGGCGCTGACCCAGGACCTGATCGTCGGGCGGGGAAGCCCCGCCCTCTGGAACCTGGGCGCATCGGGCGCGATCATGGGGCTTGCCGGGGCATACCTGTACCTCTTTCCCTACGCCTCGATCTGCGTTGTCTTTATCCTGCCGATCCTGGTCTTTTTCCGGGTGCGGGTGATGGAGTGGCAGGCACGCTGGGTCGTTCTCTGGTTTCTGGGCTTTGATGTGCTCTACGGGGCGCTGTTTCAGGGCCGCGACGGCGTGGCCCACTTCTGGCATCTGGGAGGGGCGGTAGCGGGCTTTATGCTGGTTCTGGCCCTGCGTGCACCACGGGATGAGGAGGAGTTCAGCGAGGCTCAGCGTATGCGCGCCGACAGCGGCGGCGACTATCAATCTCTCGCGCTGCATGAGCTGACCGCACTGCTGGAGGGGAAGACGAACACGGAAAACGTGCCGCTGATTCTCGCCTATTGCTGGAAGGCGCAGCGCCTGCCCGAGGGCGATGGTCACCGTTTGTGCCTGGAGGTTCTGCAGCAGAAGGAGCGACTGCTTGTGGCCCAGGCCGACCCGCTTTCGCTGGCGACTATCGCGCTGGCGATCCCTGCCTCCGTGGGCCAGATGTCCAGCATGTTTCTTCTGCGGCTGGGATCGCGGCTGGAGGCAGAGCAGAATGATGGCCTGGCGATGCGTGCCTACCGGCAGCTTATCACGCAGGAACCAGAGGGCAGAGACACCGAAATGGCCCTTTCTCGCCTGGCGCGGCTAACCCTGCGCGGTAGTGGGGGAAGCGGAGAAGCCGCCGCGATCTACCAGGAACAGCTTCGTCGCTTTCCCCAAGGCGCACTGGCACTGGATGCCCGCACCGCCCTGGGCCGAATCCCCGCACCAACGGTCGTTTACTCCGCGGGCCAGGAGGCCGGTGCCGCCGCCGCCACGCTTCCAGTCCAGTCTGTCGCAGCGCTGTCGCCCCCGATCGTAGGCATAGGCACAGACACCTTGCCGGAAACGGCGGTCCCGGTTTACCGGGCGCATCCCGTCAACAGCGCCAGTGGCATCTCCCTGCGTCCGATTGGGGAGGATACCGCGGAGAAGATCGCCACCGCGCCTTAATCCGGACGCAGGCCGCCTTGTGCCAGAAAGCGCCGGGCCGTCTCCGCCATCAGCAGGATGCCTGTTTCCAGCGGTGCATCACCGAAATCGTACTTCGGCGTGTGAAGCAGAAAAGGGCAGCCGGTCCCCAGGCGGAACATCGCGCCGGGGATTTTCTCGACATAATAGGCGAAGTCTTCCGCGCCCATTGTCGGCTCCGGCAGTTCGATCACGTTTTCGCTGCCCAGCACCTCGCTGCCCACCACGCGTACGAGGTTCGAGATCCGCGCGTCGTTGACAGTGACCGGGGTTCCGTAGGTATACGCGAAGTCGTATCCACAGCGCAGGGCAGCGCAAATCCCCGCGATCACCCGCTCCACCCGCTCCGCCATGGTTTTGCGAAGCTGGGGGTCCAGGGTTCGCACCGTGCCGCAAACCTCCGCCGTGCTGGGGATGATGTTGCGCGCAGTTCCGGCATGGAACATTGTCACGCTCACGACCGCCGGTGAGACCGGCGGTATTTCACGGCTGACCAGTGTCTGCAGCGCGGTCACCACCTGCGCGCCGCACAGAATAGGGTCGAACGTGTCGTGTGGATAGGCTCCGTGCCCCCCCTTGCCCTTGATAACTACCTTGAAGGTGTCCGACGATGCCATAGCGGGACCGTTGCGGACCCCGATCTGACCGGGCGGCAGGTGGGGCCAGCCGTGGAGCATCAGGATCGCATCCACCTCCTTGATGGCTCCGGCCTCGATCATGGCGTCCGCGCCGCGGACTGTCTCCTCGGCGGGCTGAAAGATCAGCTTGACGCGCCCCGGCGGCAGCGTCTGGCGGACCGCCTGGAGGGCGAGCGCGGCCCCCAGAAGGTTGGCGGTATGCCCATCGTGCCCGCAGGCATGCATCACGCCCGGATTCTGCGATTTGTACGCGACCTCATTCTCTTCGGTGATCGGCAGCGCATCCATGTCACCGCGGAGCGCGAACGTCGGCCCCGACGCCCCCTCTCCGCTCTCGACAACGGCGACGATCCCGTGCGTTCCGCCGATGCGGGTTTCATGCACGATGCCCGCCTGGGAAAGCAGCCCGCTTACGACACCCGCCGTGCGCTCCTCGCCGCCGGAAAGCTCCGGATGAGCGTGGAGGTCGTGACGCAGCGCGATCACCTGGGGCAGAGCGGCGCGGACTTCCGCACGCAGTCGGTTGAGGAAAGCAGGATCGGGGGTCTCGGGGGGCGCGGGAGTTACAGACATGTTTCAATTATACCGAAAGCGGCCCCTGATTCGGAGGATCGTTCCGGCTTGAAGTTTGTGCAAGGAGTAGCTGATCAGGAGGAACTACCGAATGTCATTGTCTGAATCTGCCTCGTCGCCCAAGGCCCAAATCGCCCAGGTGATCCCCGTGTTGCCCGCTGCCGATGTTGCTGCGGCGGCGGCCTTCTACATCGAAAAGCTCGGTTTCACACTTCGCTTTCACTGGGGCGGTTCGACTGTCACCTACGCTGGCATTTACCGCGACGGCCACGAGATCCATCTCAGCCATTGCGACAATCCGGAGATCGCGAACCAGACCATGCTGCGCTTCAGCCTGTCTCAGGGCATGGTAGATCTTCTGTTCGCCGAGTTCAGAGGGCGCGGGGTGCCGGCGGGGGCGCCGGAGGTCAAGCCATGGGGCACCAGAGAGTTTGCGATCCGGGACCCAAGCGGCGTCTGCATCACCTTCGGCGAAGCGGCTTGAGCTCTTGAGCGGACCTCATTGCACCGGCAACCCCCTCATGCTATAATGCCCCGGTAAAACTGAATACTGGCGGCAGCGATTCCGCCACCATTCCCTGCCCCTGCCAATGCGCCGGGGACGCCAAATGACCATAGGGAGGAACCCATCTTATGCAGACCGCCTACGAGGCAGTCTTTATCCTCGACACCACACAGGCCGAGGAGCAGATCACGACGACCGTGGAGAAGTATTCCGGCGTCGTTACCCGCAGCGGCGGCGTTGTGGATGACATTGACCGACTGGAGCCGCGACGGCTCGCTTACGTGATCAAGGAACGGCGCGAAGGACTCTATTTCGTGATGAATTTCACCTCGGAGCCTGCCGCCAAAGACGAGCTGGATCGTATCTTCCGCATCAGCGACGATGTTCTGCGCTACATCATCGTCAAGCAGGACAAGAAGGCTGACCGCTTCCCGTCCCGTGCCCGTGCCGTCGAGAGTGAGCGTCGCGAGCGCGAGTACGCCGCCCGCGCCGCCGCCAACCCACCCCCCGCCGCTCCTGTCGAGCAGCCGACCGTAACCGATCTCGGGACGGTCCCGCACCCGGATGTCGCCCCGGAACTGCCGAACCCGGCGCTCGAGGTGGACGATGCCCCGACGACAGTGACGGACACACCGGACGGCATGGAGACCACGGCAGAAGCCGCCGAGGAGATTCGCGAAAGCGCAGGTTCGCCTGCCTAGCGTTTCCGCGCACCGCCGCGCAGCGGTCCGCATCGGTGGTCTGGTCTCCGGCGCACTCGCGCCGAATCCGACCGGCAGACATCGCGATTGGCGTCATCGCTAAGTGTAGTGACCCGCAGGCTTGGTGAAAGGGCGCGTTCCGGGAACCGGGGCGTCCGTGAGAGGAACAAGAGCAAATGCTGAACCGGATTATTCTGATTGGCCGACTGACCGCAGACCCCGAGGCGAAGTACACGCCGTCGGGAATCGCCGTGACGACGTTTCGCATCGCCGTGGACCGACCGATCTCCGCCGAAGCGCGTGCGCAGGGGCAGGAGAAGCAGGCGGACTTCATTGACATCGTTGCCTGGCGGCAGAACGCCGAGTTCGCCGCGAACTACCTGCAGAAAGGCCGCTTGGTCGCAGTCGAGGGCAAGCTGCAGATCCGTGAGTTTGTCACCCAGGACGGTCAGCGCCGCAAGGCTGCTGAGGTGGTCGTGGACAATCTCAAGGGGCTGGATCGTGCCCGCGAGGGCGGTGAGGGTGCCGAGGGCGGCGGGGAAGCGGCAGCGGGAGGCGGCTACACCGAACCCCGTGGCGGAAACGGTGGCGGTGGAAACAACGGCGGCTACGAACGGAACAGCGGCGGTGGTGGCGGCGGCGGATACGATCGTGCCCCCGCCTCCGGTGGCGCTCCGGCCTCCGGTGGCGCTCCGCGCGGCGGCGGCTACAGCGGTGGCGGG
>JACMJB010000186.1 GCA_014380815.1 Armatimonadota bacterium | reverse complement strand
GCCGAGGCGGAGCGGGGCATGCGGGAGGGGGAGGCGCCGATAGGCTGCGTCCTCGCCGTGCCGGACAAAGACCGCCCCGGCGAGGCAAAGATTATCGCGGGCGGGCACAACCGGGTCAACGCCCTGCAGCGCAAGATGGCGCACGCGGAGATTGTCGCTTTCGAGAACGCGGGCAGTGACAACGGAGAGCCGCCCGCATTGCCCCTTGACGCCGAACAGGTGATCCTGGTTTCCACGCTGGAGCCGTGCGTCATGTGCCTGGGTGCCGCGATGGAGACGGGGGTGACCCTGGTGCTTTTCGGTCTGGAGGCACCTGCTGATAACGGCACCAAGCGGGTCAAACCACCGGAAAGCCCAGAAACCACCGCACCGGAAGTACGCGGCGGCATTCTCGCTGAAGAGAGCCGAGCGCTATTCGAGCAGTGGCTGAAAGGCAAAGAAGGCACGGAGCAGGCCAAGTTCGTGGAGCAGCTTTTGGCGCTGACACCGCATCGCGACGACTCCTGACCGACAGGGACCGGAGACGATCTTCAGGAGCATTGCACCGTCGCCAGCTCGGCATCCAGCCAGTTTTCGTACCATTCGAAAAACGAGTAGTCGCGCGGGAAGTCTGTCGGCTGCCACTTTGTCGCGGCTATGGACTCGTCGTGGAACACCTCCGAGCCACCGAACGGGCCGTAGTAAGCGGCATCCCCACATTGGACCCAGACCCGGCCGCAAAAAGGGCCGTTTAGAATCAGGACACCGTAGATGGCGCAGCCGTAATCGCTGAGCGGGAGGACACCCTGATCCAGCGGGATGGTTTTCCATTGCTCCATCAGGCGGCGGTAGTCCTCCCACTGTGCCTCCGCGGGAACTTGCTGCGCCTCCGGCGAACAGGTTCCCAGGAAGGGCTGCGCGAGCGGGAAGGGGAGTTTGGAAGCAATTGTCAAGGCGTCCCGTACCGGGCCGAACCCGTTTCCCGGACCGTTGTCTGCATCGCCAAACCGCTGAAGGAACATCCGGTATTCCGCAGGCAGGACAACCTCAAAGTCGTGCTCGATGGCGCGGAGTTCTTCCTCGGTCAGGGGAGATGCTTCGGCCTCAATTTCGACCCCGGTTCCGCCGGGCACGCCGCCTTCCTGCCGTCGTTGCCGAAGGGTGTCTCGCTTTTCCGCAAGACGCTCCAATCCTTCGTGGGTCATTTGTCTGAGGCTTCCTCCAGCCGCTTTTGGCGTTCCTGCTCAGCGGTAATCAGGGCCATTACGTCGAACCCCAGGATCGTTAGACCGTCAATACGGCAGTCCGTGATCCGGGCATTCTGGAGACTGACATCGCGAAAGTGCGCCCCGGCAAGACGCACATTCTCGAAGACCGCCTCGCTCAGGTTCACGTCGCGGAACTGTGCGTTCGCGAGGGCGACGTTTTGAAAGGTCGCCTCATTCAGGTCCAGATCCTCAAACGCAGGGGTACTTGTCATTGCTTTCTTTCGTGAAACAGCGTCTGCTGTCGTCATTCGTCAGGGCAGAGGAAAAAGTACGGGCAATCCGGACAGTCACCAGCCTCCTGAGGGGCAGGCTCCCACTGCTGGCGCTGGATCCCCTGGAGCGCCTCCCCGTACAGTGCGAGGTGCTTGACACGCAGTTTCGGCTTGTCCGCAACGGGCCGCATTTCGCCCGTTTGGAGATAGTGCATCGCGATAGGGATGGATTTTCCCCCAGACTCTTGACGTATCGCCTCCATCAGCAGCGACTGTCGGATCTCCGGCGCTGCCTCCTCCCCACCTGCGGGGGCTTTTCGGAAGGTAAGGCACTCCAGGCGCGACCCGTCCGCAGACAGTCCCTCCATCTCCACGGAAACGACCCCGTGTTCCGTCCGCAGGGAAACGGTCTGGCTTTTGGTCGTGGCCGAGGAACGGCGCGGGGGCGAGGGTGGCGCGGCCTTGTCCCGGACTGCTGCCTTCCTTGCGATCTGCTCCGCTGCCGCACGGTACAGGTCGGCATGCGGGTGGGTCGCTTCCGGCCCCTGCTCGCTCCAGGCAGCGCGGAGAGCCGTAACCGGGTCGGCGTCCTCCAGCGCGATCCGGACGGCATGGCGGAAAGCACTGTACGCGGAGCGGTCCCCGACGGGGAATTCTCGGACTCGCTGGTAGTAATAGCGGCGCGGGCATCGAAGGTAAAGCTCGACATCGGAGGCCGAAACGGGGAGCGACGCCGCCCCTGCCTCGCGCCGCGTGTGGGTGTCAGTATCCGGTTTTTCCGCAGTCTCATTCTCACGCGGAGGCTCAGGCACCTCCCACCGCACCCGCTCCACAAGTCTTTCCGCCGCGTCTCCTTCTAGCCAGGTCAGGAGCGGTGACGGCTGCGCGGAACGGTTGTTGTATTTTTCCGCGCGAGATAGGACCAGGTAGTCGCGCGCGCGGGTGATCGCGACGAAAAACAGGCGCGATTCTTCATCCGCCTCCGCCACCTCGCCGAGCGGGAGCGGTGGTAATAGCGAGGGACCGGGCCGTGACGGGAACTTTCCCGCAGAGAGATTGGGAACGAAGACAACCGGGAACTCCAGTCCCTTGGAAGCATGGACCGTCAGAACCCGCACTGCATCGGTCTCTGCGACTTCGGGGCTTTCCCCGCCCAACGCTGCGCCCAGCCGGACCCTGCGTCGCAGGTGCGCGAGGAAGGCGCGGCGCGGGTCCTCTGACGGCCCCAGCAGGATCGCGGCGCGCTCCCGAAAGGCGAGTGCGAGCGCGAGAAGCGGCACGACCTGGGCAGGTTCCTCGATTCGGCGGGCCAGCCCCGGTTCGCCCCAGAGCGCGGTCGCCAGGAAGTCATACGCATCCCCTGGCACGGACCCAAGGCCGCGCGGCAGCTCCGGAAAACGACCGCGAGCAGCCCCGGACGGCTCACAGGCACGCGAAAGCAGCGTCAGGAGTTCGCGGACATCGCGGTGCGACAGGAGGCTGATTTCGCTGGCATCCGTGGCGACCGGGATCTCCCGCTCCCGCAGCGCGGCTCGCATCTGCCGCGCCTGCCCGTGGGTGCGGCACAATACCACCTGGTCGCCAAAGGCATATCCGGCCTGAACAAACGCGCGCATTTGCACCGCCATGCCGTCCGCCTGTCCCTGGTCGCTTGGAGAAATTGCATAGATGACCCCGCCTTCTCCACACCTCTCTATCGAAGCCACCGGCAGCGAAGCCGCGTTTCGTGCCGCCTGCCAGGCATCTACCCCTTCGCCCGCAGCCTCACCGAACAGGGCGACCAGGGGGGGGCGTGAGCGGTAGTTGACCGCGAGATCGGTTCTTGCCCCGCCGGGGAAATCTTCCCGGAAACGCGCGACGTTGGCGGGCGAGGCCCCGCGAAACGCATAGATCGCCTGGCGCAGGTCGCCAACCGCCCACAGGCCCGTCCCACCGCGTGTTAGAACCCGGACCAGCAGCGCACCTGCACGGTTCACATCCTGGTACTCATCCACCAGGACGTGCTGCCAGCGCCCCTGCTCCGCGCGGCGTATCGGCTCGCTTTTCTGGAGCAGCCGCAGTGCGCGGCAGACCAGATCCGCGTAGTCCAGGGCGCCCTTTTCGCGCAGCAGGGCTTCGTAGGCGGTGTAGAGATGAGCGACATCGCGCAGTTTGTCGTCCCCGGACAACTCGGCACGCTCCGCGAACTGGGTCGGTGAGAGCATCGCCTCTTTGATCCGGGCGATCGCCCGCAGGGTATCGGGGAGCGGATAGGCGGGGTCATGTAGGTACCGAAGTGGGCCAAGGGCGACCTGCCCGACGCGCCGCTCCAGCAGGGTCAGCGCCTCCACCTCCGACAGCAGCACCGGGCGCGGTGGCAGGTCCGCTTCGCGCCAATAGCGGCGCAACAGATCCAGACCGAAGGCGTGGAAGGTGCTGATAGCGGCCCGCCGTCCGATCTCCGGGTCGCGCGCCTCGATCCGCCCGCGCATCTCGTCCGCTGCCTTGCGCGAGAACGTCAGCCCCAGCAGGTTCTCCGGCGCGACTCCCCGCTCCCGCACCAGGAACAACACCCGCTCCGTCAGCGTTCGTGTCTTGCCCGTTCCCGGCCCCGCTCCGACCAGCAGCGGCCCGCCCCGCCCCCTTGCCGCTTCCCGCTGGCTGGGGTCAAGGGCGTCTTTGGGTTTCTCCCCCCCCGCCCCCTTCGGGGGTGCGATCCCTGGCGGAGCCAATACACCCAGTACACCCAATCCACGACCCACCGAGTCGTTGGCCCCGAAGGGGGCGGGGGGGGAGAAACCCAAAGACGCACCAAGCTGAGCGAGCACGACACCAGGCGGCAGGTCAAGCGAGGTGGCGATAGCGCGGGCGCTCATGCCCTCACCATGGAAAAGATGGTGGGCAAGAGGAACTGGCAGGAGGAACTCGCGTGCCCAGACGTTCGCTTCGGACTCACGGCGCTGACGCGGCCCATAGCCAACAGCAGCAAGACCGGGGTCTTCGTCCAGGTCAGCCTCATCACAGCAGCGGCAGAGGGCATCGTGATCCGGGCTGGTCTGATGCAGATGGAAGTGACCCAGTTCGTGCGCCAGCAGAAGCGCGCGCTGATCCGGCGGAGCATCCGCGCGGTACCAGACCGTTTGAGCTTCCGAGTCAAGGACAGCGTGGGCACCGTGCAAAAGCGCATCGTGGGGGAGGCGGGGGCGGGGGCGGAGCGCGGCAGCATCCAGAGCGGCAGTCAATGCGGCGGCGGTGCCGCATGGGTCACCGGTGGCCGCATCCGCGCGGAGCCGGGACTCCCGCGCCGCGCCGCGTGCCGCGCTCCAGCCATTCTCCGACATGGAGCGACGCTTACTCGCCGCCGCCGGAGAGCCAGCGCGCGCGCTGGGCGTCGGTCACCTCCGGCTCTGCCTGTAGGGCGCTCTCGAACGATTCCGGTTCGCCGACTTTTGGGGCGTCATCGGAGCGGAAGCTCGCGCCCGCCGCAATCTGGGGCGGCATCCGGAGGTAGGCGGTCACCTCATCGAGCGTTCGATGGACCGCATCCGCCAACAGGGTGGTGAGAGCGAGGGGAAGCGAGTCCGGGGCAATCAGGCGCCGATGGAGTTTCCAGAACAAAGCGATTGGCAGATCCAGCGCGGACGCCACCGTGTCGGCATTCCCCCCTGCCGCCTTCGCCGCCGCCAGCAGGCTGGTCATGGGAGCGGTGGAGAAGGTAATCACTTCCGCACGTTTTGGCTCCGGGCGACAGGCGCGCAATGCGGCAAGCCCGATGGACCGGAAGCGTGCTTCGGTCTCGGGCGCGGCAGGCTCGTGGTCCTCTCCCGCCCAGGTCTGGGCAGCAAGCCGTGCCAGATCCCGTGCCTGGTCGGGGTAGCGCTCCATCCACTCGGAGAGCGCCGCCGCGCCGCCGGTCAGAGTCCGCTCCTGCGTGAAGGCCGTCAGCACCGCGTCCCGGTCCGCATCCTGTAAGTAATTTTCCGCCGATGGGTTCATCGTTTTATCCGCTTCGTTTCCTGCTCGTCCCGATCATTGCGCGACCAATCGCGGAGTTTCGCCTCCGCGCGCCGCAGGTAGTTTCGTACCGACCGTCCGGTCACCCCTAGAATCTTCGCTGCCGTCAAGCGCTCCGGATCGTCGCTCTCTTCGGGCATCCCTTCCACATGACAGAGAAAGACCGCTAGCCGCTCGTTTTCCGTCAGCAACGCAAGCGCCTCCTGGTGCTCCGCCAGCGTTTCCGGACTGGGTCCGCTGTCGGCAAGACGACCCAGAACACTGGCCTCTTCGCTCACCGATTCGCCGCCCGCATCTTCCAGAAAGGCATCCCCAGGCCGCTGCTCATTATCACGCACCGCCTGCCGCTTCTCGATCAGGTTCCAGAGACGCCGGTCCAAACAGACCCAGAAACGGACCTCCCAGAATTCGGCGGCAGCCTCTCGGCTAAACAGCGCCTCGCAGAGCGCGGCGAACAGATCGCGGGCGCAGTCATCGGCCTCATCAGGGGTCAGCCGCCAGCGGGCCAGCTTTCGCGCCACGTGCCCGGAGACCCGATCAATCAGAAGTTCCGCGATCCGCCACGCCGTCTCCTCGTCGCCGCGCCGGTCATATTCGCGCAGAAAATAGACCAGAGTCTCTTCACGCAGCCGGTCCGGGCTTCCCCGGTCGCCCGTTTGCGTGAGACGCGCCCGGCGGTTCCGTTCCGCAGCCAGCGATAGCTCCTGTATCTGCAGGGCGACATCCGCTTCCCGAACATAGGCCGCGCCATTATCCTTACGGGTGCGGGCCAGCGGGCGTATCTCCCGCCACTCGGCGATTTTTTCCTGGAAGGACAGGGGCAGGTTTTCCGTTGCGGCGTGGTTCATGGGAAGGACTGACTGAGGCGGGGCGAAACCGGAAAGGCGGTGAGCGGACGCGGGCGGCAAAAATTCGCGAGCGACAGACAGTATTATAGCAGAGCGATGCCATGGATACCGGTCAGGCAGCGAACCTGGCGCGCGATTTTGGCGTCCTATACTGTGGTGGCATGATACAGTGCCTCAGAGAAACAGGAAAGCACGACTAACGCATTATGTTCCCCTCCGGTTTTCAGCGCCTACTCCGACCTGGTATCGCCGTTTCGGCGTTGCTTCCCTTTTTTGCCCTTTCCGGCTGTGGCGGCGGCGGCGGCGGGGAACCCTCACCGATCCCCACCGGCAGCGGCGCGATCATCTCGCAGCCGGGCTGGACCGCCCCGACCCCCACCCGCGCGCTTACCCCCAAGAAGTGGACGTTTCTGGTATACCTGAACGCCGCCAACGATCTGGAACGATTCGCGGCGAACGATACCAACCAGATGGAGCAGATCGGCTCGACAAATGACGTCAACATTGTGCTCCAGTACAAGCGAATCCGCTATTTCGACCCGGACCTCGATGATACCAAAAATGGAGACTGGACCGGGACCCGCCGCTACTACGTAACGCGCGACAACGATACGGAAAAGATCAATTCGCCGCTACTTTCGCAAAGCAGCTCGATTGATATGGGCAGAGCGCAGACTCTGCAGGAGTTTGTCCGTTGGGGGGTCGCCGCGTTTCCTGCGGAGCGGGTTTGTCTCGTGATCTGGAATCATGGGGCGGGCTGGCGCAGCCGTTCCGCGGGCGGGTCACCGATCACGCGGGGCGTCTCCTATGACGACGTCACCGGCTCAGCCATTGACACGATACAGATTCCCGGCGCGATCAATATTGACCGCAAATGGGACATCGTGGCCTTTGACTCTTCCTTGATGCAGATGGCCGAGGTGGCTTATGAGATCCGGAATCAGGCCAGCTTTATCGTGGGGTCTGAGGAAAGCCCGCCCGGCGATGGCTACTATTATGACCGGCTGATGGCGAACCTGACGGGTAATCCGAACCAGACGACGCGAGCTTTCGCGTCTTTCATCGCCCAGGATACGCTCGCCGCTTACACGGCCAACACCGGTATCACGAACATCACGCACTCGGCCCTGGACGCCGCGCAGGTAGGGGCGATCGCCCCGGCGATGAATGCTCTTGGCACAGCGCTGACCGCCGCTCAGACCACCTGGGGCAGCCAGATCGCTTCTGCCCGGCGTTCCTCGGAGTCGTATGGGGACAATCGCGGCGGCATTGATTACACCCAGAACAAAGACCTTGTGGACTTTCTGGATAAGCTGGCTCCGGTCGGCGGCACTCCTGCCGTCAATAATCCGGGCGTCGTGTCTGCGGTCCAGGGCGTTCGGAACGTTTTGGCGGGTGCGATCATCTCCAATGCCCGTGGCACGGGTCACCCCCGGTCCAATGGTCTCGCGATCTATATCCCCTCGCCCACCCAGTTTCTGGCGACCGAGGAGCAGCAGAACGACGGTTTCGGGCAGCCTTACGGCGCCCTTTCCTTTTCGCAGGCTGCGCCGGCCTGGCGGAACTTTCTTCAGACCGGTCCCCCTTGATTTTCAGGTACAGTAACGATTGGGATGGGCAAAGCCAGAGTCGGGCCACGCCCCTGCCGATTACAGAAAGGCCAAAAACTCACGAATATGGCATCGAAACAATACAGCGCCGCGCCGGATCTGACGATTGATCCGAGCAAAAGGTATCACGCAGCCTTTGTCACCAATAAGGGAAGCATCGAGGTGGAACTGTTCGCCGCTGACGCCCCGCTGACGGTCAACAACTTTGTTTTCCTGGCACGCGACGGTTTCTATGATGGCATCAAGTTCCACCGGGTCATTGCGAACTTCATGGTTCAGGGCGGAGATCCGACCGGCACCGGAGCGGGTGGACCGGGCTACAAATTCCGCGACGAGACAGCGGGCAATCCCCATCGCCATCAGACCGGCTCGCTTTCCATGGCGAATGCCGGCCCCAACACCAACGGCTCCCAGTTCTTCATCACCCATGCCCCGCAGCCGCATCTCGACGGCAAGCATACGGTCTTCGGGCAGGTAACCACCGGGCAGGACGTGGTGAATACGATCCAGCAGGGGGATACGCTGCAGACCGTCACCATCTCCGAAGCCTGAGCCGCACGCAAGCGGAGAGCCTGGGAATGGGGAAACGCCCGCAAGATTCGTCTTGCGGGCGTTTTGTTACCCCTGGGGTTCGTCGGTCGAGGAGGGCGGATCGGTCAGTTCAAGCTGTGGCGGCAAAGGGACCCCCAGCAGTTCTCGCTGCCAGGCGGGGGCATCCGGCGGCAGAGCGCGACTTCCCGGCTTGCCCAGTGTAAACGGCTCGCGGATGGCGAGATACGTCTTTCCATCGGTCGCGGTCACCTCGACCAGATCCGCTTCGGTCCAGAGTCCGCCGCGCCAGAGCACCTTTAGGATGTGCGCGAGGCCGAACTGGATCTTCTCCAGTTGATCCGCGACGGGATTCACCGCGATTCCGTAGCGCTGCTCCTCGCCGACCCTGGTCCGATAAACCTCCGTCAGCAGAGCATAGGTGTCGTCCTGGCAGGCCTTCAGGCAATCCAGGAGCATCCAAGGGGTCATCACCAGATGCTGCCGGGGGTGCTCACTCTGTTCCGCCCATTCATATACGGGGAACAGGTCGTCCATCGGGCCTAGAACGGCTGCCTCAGAACCCGCGATTTTCTGCTCTGGCGCATCCGCTGCGGGGTCTGATATCGCTTCCGTCATCTCTTCTGCCGCCTCTCCCATAGTTATTCATCCCGCTTCATACCCCGCTCAGAAATCGCTCCAGAGCGAAGCGTGCTTGATACTCTGCTGCCACAACTCGCCGGTGCCGCTAAGTCCTACTATTTTCGGCAAAGCGAGCCGGGAAAAACACCTGCACAGCAAGGGTCCGCCCGGTGATCGGGATCGGGCACTCATGGCGCGGGATGGGTCTGCCGACGCTCCCATCGTTCCCAGCGCGCGGCAGTATCCTGCCGGTAATATTGATGCAACGCTTCGTACAGAGCGAGGTGGCGTTCCCGGAGGGGGTAAGGCCTTTCAAAGAAGGCCTCTGTGACCACCGCGAAAAACTCCGCTTCGTTCTCCGCTCCGTAACCATCGAGGACAGATTCCCCGCCCTGCCAGACGGAGCGCTGGAGATCCCGAAACGATTGTGACATCACCTTAGCCCAGGAATCGTATTCCGCATCGCCCCCCGACAGAGGAGGGACCCCGTCCGCCCCACCGCTCAGCATATCGAGCTTATGGGCAAACTCGTGCAGAACGACGCTGTGACCATCCTCGCCGTCCTCCCCCCCTGTTCGCGCCTCTTCCCAGGAAATCACCACCGGGAGATTTCCGCTCCACGCCTCGCCGAGCAGGGCGCGGCGCGATTCCGTCTCCATATACCCATTTCGCTGCCGCGATATTGCCTGGAAGCTCGATGGATAAACGATGATCGTGCCGACATTCGGAAAAAAATGAGGGTTTTCCCATCCCAGCAACAGCAGGCAGACCTGAGCGGCCAGGCAGACCTTGATCTCATCCGTGAGTTTCAGACCATTCGCGCCCTCCCAATCCTTTTCCGCGACGAAAACCTGCGTGTCCCCTTCGAGTCGCTGGCGCTCCGAGGTATCGAGCCAGGCGTAGTGGGCGACCCGCGCTTCCAGGAAGCTTCGCCACTGGGGTGGGAACGGGGTGGCGCGAATCTCCGAGCGGCGGTGGTTTTGCAGCCAGGTGAACATGGTCTCTTGGAGGGATTCGAATCTGAAAAATCAAAGGGCTGCCGGGGACTCATCCCCGGCAGCCTTCTCCGCGTCCTATCGCGCCTTTTGGCCTCTTAGCCTTCGCGCTTCAGCAGCGGCAGACCTGTCTGCGCACTCTCGGTCACCATGTACCCTTTGGGGAGTTCGTCCAGCGCCCCCTCCTTCTGCTCCTTGGCGAAGAAGTAAAGCGTGCGTTTGCCGCCCTTGGTCTCCGTGGTCTTCCCGTGCAGGAAGTACGTGGTGCCGCTCTTTTTGCTGGTGACGCTGAATGCCATTTTTGTCCTTAACCCTTTCGCACGTAGTTTGTGCTTACTGCATGGCGGTGTAACCCTGCCTGTGGTACTACCGCCTGACCTTCTGACTGACCTACCAAACGTGACAGGAAGCGAAACGCCGCCTTTTCTCCGGGCTTGACGAGAGGAAAGCGACACCCTGCCGCACACCCTGCCACGCACATGCCGATTCTGTTATACAACATGGATGCGGGGAATCAAGCATAAGTTTTCATCACATCCCCGCTATTTTCCGTTTTGCAGCCCTCACTCCTTCTTTTCGGCTACAATCGGAACGAAGGAGACCGAAAAATGATGCAGTATCGTTCCCTGGGACGGACCGGAGTCAAGGTCAGTAAATTTTGTCTGGGTTGTATGCTATTCGGTGACGATACCACCGAGGAAGACAGCGTCCGTATCACGCACCAGGCGATGGCGGCGGGAATCAACTTCTTCGATACTGCTGATATTTACAGCAGAGGCGTTTCCGAGACGATCCTCGGCAAAGCGCTGAAACAGGACAAGCGTCGGGACCAGGTGTTTCTGGCGACCAAATTCTTCAACCGGATGGATGACACCGACCCCAATGCGGGCGGCAGTCACCGCTTTCACATCTTGAAAGCGTGCGAAGACAGCCTGCGTCGTTTACAGACCGACCACCTTGATCTTTATCAGATTCACCGGCCCAGCAGCGGAGTCCCGATTGACGAGACCCTGCGCGCGCTCGATGACCTAGTGCGACAGGGTAAGGTGCGTTACCTTGGCACCAGCACGTTCGCGGCCTGGCAGGTCGTGGAAAGCCTGTGGGCAAGCAAGGAGTTGGGGCTGAACCGTTTTGTCTGTGAACAGCCCCCCTACAACCTGCTGGACCGGCGGATCGAGCGCGAACTTCTGCCGATGTGCCGCACGTATGGCATCGGAACGATTCCCTGGGCGCCGGTCGCTGGCGGTCTGCTGTCGGGCAAGTACCGGGCGGGGCAGCCGCGCCCGGAGGGGACCCGTTACGGCAGCAAAAGCGCCCCGCTGAATCGAGACAACGAAACCGCGATCACAAAGGTCGAGGAGTACGTCACCTATTGCGAGGAGCGCGGCGTCGCCCCGGCCCAGTTCGCAACCGCCTGGGTCGCCGCTCAGGAGGGGGTCACCAGCCCGATCATCGGCCCCCGGACCTCGGAACAGCTCGCCGATTATCTTGCCTCCGATGAGATCACGATCACCGAGGAGGACCGAAAAGCGATGGATGCCCTGTTCCCGCCCGGCACCCATCTGTCTGAGTACTACCGGGCCGACTTCGGACCGAACGCCCGCTGGCTGTGACCGGTGACATCTCCCTACGGCTAAAGCCGAGGGCTTCTACGGTATTGCACCGATGCTCTGATGCCCCAGAGCAATTATGAGTATTGTCCCTGTTTCAGCACAGCGCCTTATCTGCCAGTACCGTCACGCTTGCGTGAATTGAGCATCTTGAACGTTACCTCTAACTACGGAACTTCAATACACGCAAGCGTGTGTGCGCCCGCTACGGAGGATACGCCACACTTTTCACCTGCGCTCCCGCCGCTCCGAGGAACGCGCCCGCACCGATCATCGCTCCGAATAAAGGTAGGTCTGCCGCTGCTGACCATGACCACCGCGAAGCACCGACGAGACTCGCTCCGAGGGTGGCCGTGATGATAACCGTCACCGCAAGGGCCGCACCGGAAACAGCGCCGATTCTTCGACTCCGGCCAAACCCGCCGAGGACGAGAGCAAGAAGCGCCGGCAGATGAAAAACAAGACCCAGCATCAGCTGATCGCGAAGCTCATACAGGGGAGCCATACGACTCATGTAGTGAATCATCACTGTCGTCATCGTCAGGAAAAGGCCGTAAGCGATGATGAAGTCGGCGAGGCGGCTCAAAACATATCTGTCTACTCTGCTTATTTCCACCGTGCCGGTCTTGCGCTGTTCGGGAACAACGCTCGCCTTCTCCTGTTCAATGGCGAGCCGGACGAACTCCGGATGGATACCGCCTTCCGCGGCGATCCCCTCGATCTGTCTGCGGGAAAGCAGCTGACCGTGAACTTCCTGCAGAGCGCCTGCGCGTGCCAGAATGCGCTCTGCCGCCGCAGGTTCAAACAATGCCTGCTCTGGCTCTGGCTCTGTCCCTGTCCCCGGCTGACACGAAGGCTCTACGGACGGCTGGGCAACCTGCGCCGTCTCGGGGGAGCGATACCAGGCATGTGATTGTGCGTTCGTCTCGCTCACGCTGCCTGCTTGATTTTGCCGAAGGTTCATTGGCATGGTCCAGCCCCCGTCTCATAGATCAGGGAAGTGTAGCACGCCACGCACCGAAACGGTCCCCAAACCGGGACTGTGGTCCCGGTTTGGGGACCGTGGTCCCGGTTTGGATGCTTTTTCTGTCTTTCTCCTGCGGTCACGGAAACTTCCATCAGCACCCCGAAGCCAGTGGGAAACAGGAAATGCCATTTTAGACCCTATTCGGACGGTCAGAAACGTGTTCGCCT
>JACMJB010000031.1 GCA_014380815.1 Armatimonadota bacterium | reverse complement strand
TTGTATTGTTGTTCTGGCCGCTGATCTTCGGGCAAAAGGCCCTCTTCTTTGGGGACATCAGCCTTTATTTCACGCCGCTGTTGCAGTTCCAGCGCGGCGAACTGCTCTCTCAAGGGCGTATCCCGCTCTGGAATCCGACAATTCTCTGCGGGACGCCCTTTGTCGGAAACCCGCAGTCCTGGCCGTTTTATCCGTCCTCGCTGCTGCTGCACGGCCTGCCTGCCTGGAAAGCCGTTGGGGTGATCGGGGCCATCCACCTTATTTGGGCCGGGGCGGGGACGTTTTGCTTCCTGCGGGCGCGAAGTCGCAGCCGGGTCGCCGCGCTCCTGGGGGCGCTTGCCTGGGCGCTCGGCGGAGCGCTTGTCTCTAAAATGCAGTTTCCGAATATGGTTCAGGCAGCCTCCTGGCTCCCCTGGCTTCTGTTGACCGCGGAAAATGTCTTGCAGCGACCAAGCATGACCCGCGCCGGGCTGTTCGGGTCAGCGGTCGGCCTATCACTCCTCGCGGCACATGCCCAGATGTTCCTGCTCCAGTTCTACCTGGTCGTCGCCTGGGGGGGCTGGCGTCTTTGCGGGACAGGGGGAGGGCGCGCGCGCCTGCTCTGCCTTGCCGGGGGGCTGACGCTGGGGGCCGGGCTTGCGGCCGCCCAACTTCTCCCGACTCTGGAGATGGTCGGTCTCTCGGTACGACCGGATCTGCCGCTGGAAAAAGCGAACCGGTTTATTCTGCCCGCGTATGCGCTGGTCACGAACTTTCTCGCCCCGAACTTCTACGGGAATCCTGCCGACCCGGACAACCCCTACTTTGGCCGAGGAAACTTCTGGGAGGCGTGCTCCTATCAGGGCCTCTTGCCGTTCACGCTCGCGCTCCTCGCCGCCGCGCGCTGCCTCAAAGCGGGGGACGTTCGGTTCTGGGGCGCGGTCGTTTTCTTTGGTCTCTGGCTTGCCGTAGGGCGAGACGCTGGCCTTTTCACGCTGGCGTTTCGTGCCTTGCCAGGTCTCAACCGTTTCCATGATGCCGCGCGGTTTCTGCAGCTTGCGACGTTCGCAATTGCCTGCCTCGCCGCATTCGGGCTGGATACGGTGATGGAACGAGGGAATGCGCGCATACGGATGGGGGTCGCAAGCATCACGCTGGCTCTCACAGCAGTTGACCTGGCGTGGTTCGCACACTCTCTGAACCCACTGATAGACGAGGCTGAATTCACCACGGCGATCCGTGCCGCCCCCGCCGGGCGGGGAACAGGCCGCCTCTTTCACGCAGATGAGGGCAGGGTCTGGGGAGCGTTCGTCTCGTACCGGTCTTACGAGCTGACTGCGAACCAGCGCGAGCGGTCGGCATTTCTGCGAAGTCTAGCGCCAAATCTGTCAACAATCGCCGGCTGGCGGGATGCGAGCGGGTACGAGCCGGTTCGGCTATCCACTCTGGAGCGCCCGCTCTCCGCTTTGAAACACGCCGCACGCCACAGCAGTCTGCCCCGGCATGAGCGCCTCTTAGACGCCCTGGCAGTGGGGACGGTCGTTCGGTGGGACCAGCGCGAAAAACGTCCCGAAATCCGCCGCCGGGCCGAGCGGTCATGGGATGCAAGGGCGCAGCTTTGGACCCAGTTCCAAACTGCCTCCGACGACATAGCCGCCGCGGATTCCGTGACAAAACCATCCTGGGGAGGAATTCCGTTCATCGCTCCTGAACCTGGGCTGCCACCCCTCGCCGCCGCAGGCGATGCCACGCCGACCCGCCTCGTGGTGCACGAAGCAGGGCCGGATTCCCTGGCGCTCCTGCTGCCACCCGGTCACTCTGCGGGATTGGTGGTGCTCGCGGACGCCGCCTATCCCGGCTGGGAGGCCCTGGTTGACGGAAAACCAGCGAGCACAGTCCTCGTGAATGGTGCATTTCGCGGCGTGTTCGTTCCGGTCTCCGCCAGGGTCGTGCACTGGAAATACGAGCCGACGACAGTTCGCCTCGGATTGTTCCTTTCACTACTGTCAGCGGGTATACTGACAGTAATGTTCGCGTCCGTCGCTGCAGCCAAAGTGGTCTGTCGCGCGTCAGGTAGGCGCGACGCGGCAGTATCCGTTTTGCTCCCGTTTCCGAAGCCTGCCGCGCTGGAACCACCGCGTTATCCTTGAAAACGGGCGCAAGGAGCACTTTTAAATGGCAGACTTGGTGATTGATACGCGAACCGTGGACGGGACGCCCGTGCTTGACCTCAGTGGTGAGGTAGATTCTTACAATTCTCCCAAACTGCGCGAACGTATGGTCCGGCTGATTGATGATGGTCAGTCGCGGCTCGTGATCAATATGTCTGGCGTAGACTACATTGACTCAACTGGCCTGGGCACACTGGTCGGCGGCCTGAAACGAGCGTCTGAGAAGGGCGGCTCGATCCGTATCATCTGCCCGAATGAGCAGATTCACAAGGTGTTCAGTATCACCGGACTGGTGAAGGTCTTCCAGATTTTCGACAACGAGCAGTCCGCCCTCGCCACCTAGCGAACCGCCCCAAGCGGCAAAATCCGCGGAATCCGGGCTGCGCTGTTAGTACTCCTCGCGGGGTATCGGCAGCGCAGCCCGGATTCTATTTCGGAAGGCAGGAATCCCCCCGCAAAGTAGCGTATTATGGGATATTCCTGAAGGCAACCGCAAAGCAACCGCGGTCTGTTGCCGTTGGTGCTGGATCAGGTCAAAAACTCGCGGAGGTTTCATCCAAATTGCGCGTTTCACGCTCCTCTTTTGTAAGCCGGATTGCTCCGGGCCTGGCATTTGTCGCACTGCTGGGTCTGGCGGGGTGTAAAGACCCCGGCACCGCATCGAAGGGTGGCGCGGAGTCGGGTGGCGCACCTACCGCCGCCGCGCAGGACACCTCCGGCAGCGAGATCAAGATCGGTCATTATGCCTCTCTGACCGGTGAGACCGCTACCTTTGGGGTTGAGACCAACGAAGGCATCGAGCTTGCCATCAAGCAGCTGAACGAAAAAGGCGGCATGCTGGGCAAAAAGTTCCGGGTAGAGACCCAGGATGACCAGAGCAAGCCGGAAGAAGCGGCGACAGTCGTCACCAAATTCAGTAATGATCCCCAGATCGTCGCGGTGCTGGGCGAGGTCGCCTCGTCACGATCCCTGAGAGCCGCGCCCATTTTGGAGCGTGCCGGTCTTCCAATGATCACGCCGTCCTCCACGAACCCGGATGTCACCAAAGTCGGACCGAATATCTTCCGCGTCTGCTTCATTGACCCGTTTCAGGGCTATGTCATGGCAAAATTCGCCCACGATGACCTCAAGGTGACCCGAGTCGCCGTGATGCACGATCAGTCCAGTGACTACTCGGTTGGACTCGCGAACGTTTTCAAGGAAGAGTTCGCCAAGATGGGCGGCTCGATCACGACCGATGTTTCCTTTAACTCCAAGGATTCAGATTTCCGAGGGCAGCTTTCCCAGGTCAAAGGAGCCGAGGCGATCTTTATCCCCGGGTATTACGGCGAGGTCGGCACGATCGCGCGGCAGGCGCGCGAGCAGGGGATTGATGTCCCTCTGATGGGCGGCGACGGCTGGGACTCCGAAAAGCTGGTGGAGGGAGCGGGCGGACCGGGCAAGGCACTGGAAAACTGCTACTTCTCCAATCACTACTCAAAAGACGACAAGTCCCCGCGCGTTCAGGAGTTTGTGAAGGCATACTCCGCGGCCTACGGAAAAGCGCCATCAGGGCTTGCCGCGATGGGCTACGACGCCATGATGCTGCTCGCCGACGCGATCAAGCGAGCCGACAGCATCGAGCGCCCAAAAGTCCGTGAGGCACTGGCGAGCACGAAGAACTTTCCCGGCGTCACCGGCGACATCACAATTGATGCGGACCGAAACGCGACCAAGCCCGCCGTGATCCTTCAGATCAAGGGAACCGAGTTCACCTACAAAGCGACCATTCAGCCTCCGAGTGCCGCTGCCTCGACCGGCGTCGTGAAGCAGGCAGCGTCGGCGCGGTAAGCACGCGGTAATCAGTCGTCAAGAAACAGTCCTCGCACAAGACAGGGTTATCCCGCCGCCGCATGCAGTATTTTTTACAGAACGTCATCAACGGCGTCCAGCTTGGAAGCATCTATGCCCTGATTGCCCTGGGGTACACCATGGTCTATGGTGTGCTGCGCTTGATCAACTTCGCCCACGGCGATGTGTTCATGATCGGGGCCTATGTCGGGTTCTATGCCGCTTCCGCGATGAAGCTGCAGGAGCAGCCGACACTGGGCGGGGCGCTCCTGCAGCTGATTCCGGTCCTTTTCCTTGCGATGGTTGCCTGCGCGGTGCTGGGGCTGATCATTGAACGGCTCGCCTATAAGCCGCTCCGAAAAGCGCCGCGTCTGACCGCGCTCATCACGGCGATCGGAGTTTCGCTGTTCCTCGAAAATGGCGGTCAACTTTTGTTCGGCGCGGACCCCAAGTTCTTCCCCTCAGTAACACCGCAGGGGCCAAAAGGGACGATCCGGATCGGAGAACTGATCATCTCCGTGGATCAGTTAGTGCTGGTGATTGCCGCTGCGCTCTTGATGGCAGTCCTCTGGTACATTGTCAGCCGCACTCGCATCGGTAAAGCCATGCGAGCGGTCTCCCATGATGCGGATGCCGCTGCCTTGATGGGAATCAATACCGACAATGTCATCTCCTTTACGTTCGGCCTGGGGGCGGCCCTGGCGGGGGCCGGGGGCGTTCTGTTCGCCTCTCTCACCTATGCGAAGATCCTGCCTCTTCTTGGCGTCACTATGGGCCTCAAAGCGTTTGTCGCCGCCGTGGTCGGGGGAATCGGTTCGATCCCCGGTGCAATGCTCGGCGGCCTGCTGATGGGTCTTGCGGAGAGCTTCGTTAAAGGAGCGCCCGCAATCGGTCCGTTTGAGCCGTCCCGGTGGACCGATGCAGTCGCCTTTGTGCTTCTGATCGTCGTCCTTCTGGTTCGACCGGCGGGTCTGATCGGGAACGCCGCACCGGAGAAGGTGTGAGCACAAAGATGCTGAGCCTGCGACGAATCCTGACCGTTTCGGCAACGCTGGGAATCCTGTTATTCCTTTCCTTTTTTCTGGAGCAGCGCCTTCAGGCAGTCGCTTTTCGCGTCGTTATGCTGTCCGGCATCGCGGTTGTCATGGCAGTATCCCTGAACCTGATAAACGGTTTCACCGGGCAATTCTCCATCGGTCACGCTGGCTTTCAAGCCGTGGGTGCCTATGCGGCGGCAGCGTTGACGGTTTACGGTCACAACCGCATTTTTGGCAATCTGCCCCGCAGCGGACAGTTGCCGGACACCCTTCAGGGGTTTCTGCTGGGCGCACCCGCGATGATCTGCGCGCTTCTGGCAGGGGGGCTTTTCGCCGCCGTGGTCGGGTATGTCGTTGGGCTGCCAAGTCTGCGACTCAAGGGCGATTATCTGGCGATTGTCACGCTGGGCTTCGGGGAGATCATTCGGGTCGCCGTCGAGAACACCGAGGCGGTCGGCGGTCCGCGTGGCTTCACCGGCAACATCCGCGAGGGCATCTACATACCCAATCTGACCAGCTTCTTCTGGGTGTATCTGATGGTGGTGGTAGTGGTGGTGGTCTCCCGGAACCTCCGCTTTTCTGTCCAGGGGCTGCAATACCTTTCCGTTCGCGAGGATGAGATCGCGGCTCAGGCGATGGGCGTCAATACCACGCGGGTCAAAGTCAACGCGTTCGTTCTGGGTGCGTTCTTCGCCGGAGTCGCGGGTGCGCTGTATGCCCACTTCGAGCAAAGCGTCTCGCCCACCTCGTTCGGATTCGTGCGCTCTTTCGATTTCGTTACCATGGTCGTGCTGGGCGGCCTCGGCTCGATCACGGGTTCGGTTCTGGCGGCGGTCGTTCTCACCGCGCTTCCGGAGATTCTGCGGTCATCGCTGGGTGCGGAGTTCAACCAGTACCGATTGGTGGCCTACGCGCTGCTGCTCATCCTCTTGATGTTGGTTCGTCCACAGGGGATCTTTGGGCGCGGTGAGCTTCGCCTGGATCGCCTCTTTGGACGGAAGGGCGGCGGTGGTCCGGCAGGTCGCGACAATGTTGAAGATCAGCCTGCTGCCACGGAACTGCGGTAACATTGTGGTATCGCGGCACCGAGGAGCGGCTTATCCCCGCCCCCTTTTCCACGAAACGGGTTAAAGGAGACACTCGTATTATGTTGAGAGGCAGCAATTTATGCAGAACAGAGTCGCGGTCTTCATTGATTTTGAAAATATTAAACGAGCCGTAGACGACTATTTTGTCAACGAACGGGTTGACCTGAAACGGATTCTGGACGAGATACAGCGGGTCGCGGAGGGGCGAATCACCGTGAAACGCGCCTACGCGGACTGGGGATTGTTCAAAGACTACCGCTCCGACCTATTGGACAACGCGACAGACCCGGTGCAGCTATTCGCGCTCACCTACAAAGGGAAAAATGGGGCGGACATCCGCATCGCGATAGACGTGATGGACGTAGCGCTACGTCAGGCGGATATCACCCATGTCGCGCTGGTATCGGGTGATTCAGACTTTACCCCCCTTGTGACGAAGCTTCGCGAATCGGGACGGGTGGTGCTGGGAGTGGGGGTAAAGTCAAACACGTCGAACTACCTGGCAAAATCCTGCGACGTCTTCAG
>JACMJB010000030.1 GCA_014380815.1 Armatimonadota bacterium | reverse complement strand
GACGGGGTGCTCAGCACGATTCGGCGGGGACGCCAGAAGCTGGAACAGAGCGCCGCGAGCGCCCATGCAACGCGCCGTGTCCCGCCCTACAATCCTTCCGACGCCGACGAAGCTGGGGACCCGGTCGGGGCCGGATCGGTCCGCGCGGTCGGCAACGGTCAGTCCGGATAATCGCTGCCCCAACGGCTTCGCGACGCTTTTGTGATAGCATAGGGGATGGACCCCGCGTCGTTTGCCACTTCCGTGCGGGGCGAAATGCCATGAAACGAGACACAACACAGCAAGGCCCGTCGCAGAAGGAAACCTCTCGCTTTTCCTATTTCGACACGGGTGATGCGCCGGAGACCGGAGGGGTACATTCCACTTTTCCGCCCGCTTCGACGCCGCGTCCAGGGGTGAACCCTGCCGCAAATCAGGGACCAAGACCCGCCGCCAACGGCGCGCCCGGTCCGGAGGAGCGTCTGCTTGAGATCTCCGAGCTGGCGCGAAACATCGGAATGCACTATGTGCATCGCTTCCAGATCCCGCCGGTCGCCGGCGCGGAGGAGGATCTCTCGCTTGCCGGACCGATGGAGGGCACGATCACGCTCACCAATACGGGAGCCGTCCTCTTGATTACCGGAGATGCCCGCGCACCGCTGACGCTGGAATGCGGGCGGTGCCTGACCCCGACCATCGTCGAGGTGAAAGCGGACATCGAGGAGCAGTTTGATCTGATCGCCGCGAATAACGCCTTCCGTCAGGAGGTCGTGGCGGTGGTGGACGAAGACACCCCCGCCTCTGTGATCGAGGGCGGGAACGTACTGAAACTCGGCGAGCTGCTCCGGCAAAACCTGTTGGTTGCCGCCCCGCTGCAGCCGCTTTGCCGCGAGGACTGCCCTGGAATTGACCTTTCCGGCCATCAGGGCGTCGCTTTTCTCTCGGAAGAGGATGCGGAAAAGGCGGCTCAGGCGGAGCCTGCGGTGCTGGAAGACAATCCGCTGCGCCGCCTGGCGGACCTGCTCGAAGCAAAGCGACGGCAGGAAGAAAAGGGCGGCGAAACGGCGGCATGACCTACCCGGTCCACAAATTGCGCGGTATAATCCTACGTTGCCGCGACTGTCGCGCTGAATAATGCGAGTGAACCGCGCCGCGAAAGTGGCGCGGTTTGCTCTGATACGGTATCACGGAACGGCGCTTCGCCGCCTCGCTTTGTGCCCGCCGATACCCGAATTACGATCAGGAAGACGATTTAAATCTATGCCACTCCCAAAACGACGCCACTCCAGCACCCGCCAGGCGAAGCGCCGGACCCACTATAAGCTGACTCCTCCCGCGGTCGGTGAGTGCCCGCGCTGCCACTCGCCGCGCCTTTCCTACCATATCTGCGGCACCTGCGGCTACTACAATGGCCGCCAGTGGCTGACCCCGAAAACTGCCGCCGCAGACGCGGAGTAGTTCTGCCGCCCCGTCATCCGCACGGTGCCGGGGTCTTCAATCTGACCGGATCCCTCGCTTCGCAGCCTTGATGCCGCAGGAAGACGTATCGTTGTCCGCTGACACCGTCGCATCCTTAGAAATGCCCCTCAAAATCGCCGTGGATGCTATGGGCGGAGATCACGCCCCTAGCGAAGTCGTGCGCGGGGCAATCCGGTTCGCGGCTGCCAGTACGGGAAACACGAAGGTCCTGCTGGTCGGCGATCCCGAGCGGATCGAGCGGGAGATCGCGGAGTCGGCAGTTCAGCATCCGGAAATGGCGTCGTTTGCCGCTCACCTGCATATTGTCCCCGCCTCCGAGATCATCGCGATGCACGAGCACCCCATGGAGGCGTTCCGTGACAAGCGCGACGCCTCACTCGTGGTCGCGACCGATCTGGTACGCCAGGGCGCGGCTCATGCCTGTTTCTCCGCGGGGAATACCGGCGCCTGCATGATCGCTGCCACGCAGCTTCTGGGGCGTACCGCCGACATCAAGCGGCCCGCGATCGCGACCCTGCTACCGACCGAACTGGGACGCCCGATCCTTATCGTGGATGCAGGCGCGAATGTGGACTGCCGCCCCTCGCAGCTAGTGCAGTTCGCGTATCTCGGCTCAATCTACGCGGAAAAAGTGCTGGGCATCGGGCAGCCGCGCATCGGCCTTCTCTCCAACGGCGAGGAAGACGCAAAGGGGAATGAGCAGGTCCGCGACGTCAACCGTCTCCTCACCGCCGAGCGCCCCCGCCTGAACTTCGTCGGCAATGTCGAAGGCAACCATGTCTTCGAGGGCAATGTAGATGTCGTCGTCTGCGATGGCTTCGTCGGAAACGTGCTGCTCAAGGGGGCGGAGGGAGCCGTGAAAATGGCGATGACCTTTCTTTCGCAGCAAGCGAACGACGCAAAGGACGAGGCGGAGCGCGACATCCTGCTGCAGGCACTTCTTCGCCTGCGCCATAAGGTAGATTACGCCGAAGTCGGTGGCGCGCCCCTGCTTGGGGTGAACGGGGTCGCCTTCATCGCGCATGGGCGCTCCGATGCCAAGGCTATCGCCAGCGGAATCCGCCAGGCCGTGTCCGCCGCACGCTCCGGCTATGTGGATGCGGTAAAGAACGCGCTCCACGGAATGCGGGCAGAGTAATACCGGATGCCGACACCAACGAGAACGCTTCGCCGCGCCACCATCACTGGACTTGGGATGTATGTCCCGGAGCGAATCCTGACGAACCGTGAGCTGGAAACCCTCGTGGAAACCAGCGATCAATGGATCGTGGATCGAACGGGGATTCGTGAACGGCGGATCGCTTCTGAGGATCAGGCGACTTCGGATCTGGCGATACCTGCCGCCCAAGAAGCGCTGCGGGTCGCGAACCTTTCCGCCACGGATCTTGATCTGATTATCGTCGCCACCTGTACCGGTGACATGGGGTCCTTTCCTGCGACTGCGGCGATTGTCCAGGACCGTCTGGAAGCCAAGCAGGCCGCCGCTTTCGATGTTGTTGCGGTCTGTTCCGGGTTCGTCTATGCCCTGGATGTCGCCGCTCAGTACATCGAAACGGGCCGTTATTCCAACGTTCTGGTCATCGGGGCGGAGATCATGAGCCGCCTGCTGGACTGGACGGACCGTAACACCTGCGTTCTGTTCGGCGATGGCGCGGGAGCCGTGGTGGTGCAGGCCGCCGAGGAAGCAGCGGACGAGGGCATCTTAGGCAGCATCCTGGGGACGGATGGCTCCGGGGTCTGGCTGCTCAACGTTCCCTCAGGGGGGACGCGCAGTCCACTCACCCCGGACCGGATCGCGGATCGCCAGCAGTACATGACGATGCGAGGGAAAGAGGTGTACCGCTTCGCGGTCGAGATCATGGGCGAGGCTGCGGTCCAGGCGCTCGGTGCGGTCGGCCTGCAGCCGAGCGACGTAGACCTGTTCATTCCGCACCAGGCCAATACGCGTATCATCACCGCCGCCGCCAAACGCCTGGATCTGCCAATGGAGAAGGTGTTCGTCAACGTAGACCGCTATGGGAATACATCGGCGGCTTCAGTCCCACTGGCTATGGTCGAGGCGTGGAAGATGGGCAAGATCCAGCCGGGTAACCTCTTGGTGACGGTCGGTTTCGGGGCGGGCCTGACCTGGGGAGCAAACGTCATCCGCTGGGGGAATGTCACGCCATGAAGCTCGCTTTCGTGTTTCCCGGTCAGGGCGCGCAGTTCGTCGGCATGGGCCGGGATCTTTATGAGAACTCCGGCGCCGCGCAGGTCGCTTTTGAGACAGTGGACGATGCCTGCGGCTTTTCCGTGTCCCGGCTCTGCTTCGAAGGGCCGGATGATGCCCTTAAAGAGACGCGCAACACCCAGCCCGCGCTGTTTGCGGTCTCTGTTGCCGCGCTGGCCGCCTGCCGCGAGGCAGGTCTCTTTGGGGAAGCGGTGGCGGGTCACAGCATCGGTGAATACGCCGCGCTGGTCGCGGCCGGTGCGCTGAACGTTGTTTCCGGGGCACGGCTGGTCAAGGCGAGAGCCGACGCGATGGCGGATGTTGCTGCCCGCCGACCTGGCGCAATGGCCGCTGTCCTGGGTCTGGATGCGGCGGTCATCGCGGAGGTTTGCCGACAGGTGAACCATGTCGGGGTCGTAGTGATGGCGAATCTGAACGCGCCGGGGCAGATTGTCATCAGCGGCGAGGTCAACGCGATCAACGAAGCAACGCTGCTGCTGAGGGAAAAGGGCGCGAAGCGGGTGCTGCCGCTCGCCGTTTCCGGAGCCTTCCACTCGCCGCTGATGGAACCGGCCTCCGCGGTGCTTCGCGGCGTGCTGGAACTGACGGCGGTGGACGATCCGAAAGTTCCGGTGGTTGCCAACGTCACGGCAGATTACGAAACATCCGCCGCGGAGGTGAGGGCGAATCTCGCCGCACAGGTCGCCGGTCCGGTTCGGTGGACCGAGACCATCGAGCGTCTGGCAGGCAGCGGCTACACCACCTTCATCGAGTGCGGGCCGGGGAGCGTGCTGGCGGGGTTAATCAAGCGGATCGCGCCGGAAGCGAGGACGTTCAGCGTTGGCGATACCGCATCGCTTCGCGCCGCGAAGGAGGCGATCGGGCTATGACATCGCTTTCGCTGGAAGGCAAGCGTGCGATTGTCACCGGCGCGGGGCGCGGGGGGCGCGGAATCGGCGCCGGGATTGCCGTCGCGCTTGCGTCCGCCGGTGCGGATGTCTTGATTACGGCCCGGACAAACCTCGCGGATGCGGAAGCGGTCGCCCAGTCGGTGATCGCTCTGGGGCGGCAGGGGATCGCCACCGCCTGCGATGTTTCCGACAGCGCTTCGGTTGAGAAGCTGTTCGAGCGGGCAAAGACGGAGTGGGGACGGGTGGATAT
>JACMJB010000185.1 GCA_014380815.1 Armatimonadota bacterium | reverse complement strand
CGACGACGATCAGAGGATCGAAGACCGACCAGTTCATCTGCAAAGCGCGCCCGGCTTCGATGCGCGAAACATTCAGCAGGTCGTCAATCAGGCGGCGCAGCCGGTCGCACTCGGTATCAATGATGTTGTAGAACTCGGAGCGGGTCTCATTATCGTAGAAGCCCTCGGTATCCTGCACCAGCGTCGAGATAAAGCCCTTGATACTGGTCAGCGGTGTCCGCAGTTCGTGCGAGACCGTGGAAACAAAGGCGGTCTTCATCTTATCCACGTTGCGAAGCTCGGTGATGTCGTTGAAGATGGCGACCGTCCCGATGGCATCGCCGCTCTCGCCGCGCACCAGCGCGCTCTGGACCTGGAAGACGTGGTTCTGGTCCGGGTTGTCCTTGTCAGGCAGCGTCACTTCGTCCTGGACCCCGGTGTCCTCTTCCAGCGCGCGGCGCAGAATATCGCGCGTTTTTTCGTCGCTGATCACCTGTTCGTAGGGCTTGGCCCCTGACACGTCGTCGGCGGACAGCCCGAACGCTTCGCGGGCGGAGGCATTCATCTGTGTGATGCGCCCGTTCTTGTTGACCATCACCAGGCCCGCGTACAGGGACTCGATGGTGTCAATGACCTCATCGCGCTCCTTAACGATCTGGCGGTACGACTCGGCGGTGTTGATGATTGCCGCCGTGTTGCCCGCGAGCCGCTCCAGCAGCTTGACGTCCTCGTCCACGAAGATGCCGCCGTACTTCTTGTTGAAGACATACAATACACCGATCACCTTGCGGTCAAGGACGCGGTTGGTCTCCTCGTCGCGCTTGATGACGATTAGCGGAACGCAGACCCCGTTCTTGATGCCGCGCTCGTACAGCTTCTCGGCTTTGGCGCGGTCATCGGTCTCGGCATCGTACAGGATCACGGGTCGGCCTTCGCGAAAGCACTCACCGGCGATCCCGGCGTGCTCGGGAATCCGGTAATCCTTGAGGGCGTCGTCCTCGAAGCCCAGCGCGGGCGTTTCCGCGAACAACTCCTCGTTCTGCTTGTCGTGAATCAAAAAAAGGCACTTGCCGCCCTGCAGGATCATGGCGACCCGCATCATCATCCGCTTGAGCGTCTCTTCCATTTCGGAAAGCTCAGCGGTCGGCTGCGCGGCCTCGCCGGCCTCCTGAACGCGCGCGGAAAGCTCCTTGTTGACCTTTTCCAGCTGGGTAATGGTCTGGCTTCGGTGGTTGAGTTCCGCTTCGAGCTTGAGCACTCGTTCGCGAAGGGACTCGACGCTAGTGTCGTCGAAGGTCATCTCCAGTGAGATCCTTTCTTGGGCAGGCGCACGAACTGTCGGAAATACGAGGTCAAGGCCGAAAATCCGCGATAATACTGTGTTTGGGAAATAAAACGGGAACGGTGGGAACGTGAGGAAACCACCCCGTTCCGAACCCGATTATAGCACGCGCCCTAACGTGAGTCAACGAACGCGCGGGGCGAGGGGACTGGGCGCGCTGTGAGTTCTCTTACAGTGCCTCCCCGCTCAGCTCCTGCTCCCCTGCCCGGTGAAAGTGCCTCGGAAGCTCCCGCGCGCGCCAGACAACCTACGTCACACCTGAATCCAGAGAGTCGTCCCCGTTCTGCGGACGCGGTACAGAGTCATAGCGGTCTCGTCGGACCCGCCTGACCCATTGGAACCGTTGGACCCATCGGCAGCCGCTTCTGGCGCGCCTACCTGCACCGGGTAGGTTTTCAGGCGCTGACGGATAGGGGTAAGCGCCTGACCCGTTTCGAGATCGAACTCCCAGCGATGCCAGGGGCAGCGCAGCACCAGGCGGTCCGGGTCGTAGGATAGCTTTCCAGGCTCTGTCGCGGTGACCGCACCGAAGACTTTACCACGACAGATCGGTGCGCCAAAATGTGGGCAGAAGTTCAGGACCGCGAAATAGCGTCCGCCTTCGCAGAAGATGCCGATCTCCTTACCGTTCACTGACACGATCTTCGGCTCACCCGGCGCGACTTCCCCCACTTCAGCAACAGGCTGCCACATCAGACAGCAGCCATCTCTGCTTGAGGCACGGCAAGGGGGGGCAGGCCCAGCCATTCGCAAGCGTTATCGTGCAAGATTCGCCGACGCGCCTGCTCTGACAGGCCGCGAGGCAGCACGGTCGGCTCATCGAAATCAAAGTGCGGATAGTCGGAGGCCCACACCAGTGTCTTCTCCGCCTGAATCATTTCAAAGATCTGTAGAAGATGCGCGGGGTGGGGCGGCTCTTCAATAGGCTGTGTCCCCAGGCGAACGTGGTCGAAGACATAAGCGCTGGGCAGCCGACTGAGATAGGGGGCCTGCTGCCGCAGTGCCTTGAACTCTTTGTCCATGCGCCACAGGACATGCGCCAGCCACGAGACACCGCCCTCGATGAACATCACCCGCAGACGAGGAAACTTCTCGAACACGCCTTCAAAGATCAGGGAAATCAGATACGCCTGATAGAACTGGGGCAGAGAGGTGTGACTCTCAAGATAGGTGGAGGCCATGCCCGCTGCTGTCGAGGCGTAGTTTGCGATTACGGATGTGGTCGAAGGGTGGAAGTGCAGCGCGAGATCGTGACGCTGCGCGGCCTCGAACAGCGGCCAGAAATACCGATGACCGGGGGGAATCCGCCCTGCCGTCCCGCTCAAACAAACGGCGACGACATCGGGATGTTCGCCGAGCCGGTCAATCTCGGCTGCCGCCAGATGCGGGTCCTGAAGCGGAACGTGAAGGCCCATCTTGTAGCGTGGGTCCACGGGAATCCAACGAGCCAGCGTCCAGTCATTTATCGCGCGGCAGACGGCGGCGGTATAGTCCGGGTCGGGAATCCCGGCGGTGGGTCCGGTTTGTCCGGACAGCAGCGCGAAGCGGATGTCGTAGCGATCCAGATGATGGGTCCGCGCGTACTCCGGGTCGCTCCCGGCTGCCCCCCCATTCGGCGGCGTGGCATCCCAGCGCATGCCGCCTTCTTCGTACCGTATCCCCGATAAAAGGGTACGCAGACCGAAGCGCCCGATCTCCGTCCGGTACGGCTCGGGCATATACTCCAGCAGTTCGGCTGTCGAACGCCAGGCATGGTGAAAATCACAGTCAATAACCATGATCGTATTTTACTTCGGATGCCCTCTCGCGTACGCCCTTCAGATTGCTGTTTTGGGACCTTGCCAGTGAATTTTCGGGACAGCGGCTACTCGGAAGTCAAATAACGCTGATCTCCTGGCGGAGATTACGCCGGTAGGTTTCCGGCGGCGTTTGGAACTCGGCCTTGAAAGCCCGGTTGAAGTGAGGAAGATCAGAGAAGCCGGTCTGACGGGCGATCTCGGCGAGGGGAACCCGCGAGGTCTGAAGAAGCTGGCGGGCTTCTTCGAGACGCCTGCGGTTCAGAAACACCCGT
>JACMJB010000184.1 GCA_014380815.1 Armatimonadota bacterium | reverse complement strand
TGGAGTGTTCGCGGACTTTCGAGAAAACGGGGAGCAGGATGCTCATGAGCACACAAATGATGCCGATCACCACGAGCAGTTCGATCAGCGTAAAAGCGGACATAGCAGAGACATGGGGGTGTCTCGCGTTTGCGCGGTTCGCAACGCCCCGAACCGATCGGGTAAGAGCCGAGCGACGGGGGAACATAGGATATTCCACGATTTCCTCCTTTGGAAGAGAAACAGACAACGTTGACGATGTAGGTGATTCAGATTGACGGTAAGTACGAAAAGAGATTCCGCCGTTAGCCCGGCGGCGGCGGCCCGCTCGATTCACGAACCACAAGCGACGGCGCCACGAAAACCGGCGCGGATGGGGGGACCTCACCCCGCATCTGAGACAGCAGCAGTTCAACCGCCGTTCGCGCGACGGCGAGCAGTGGGCTTTCCACCGTGGTCAGGCGGGGCCAGGTCGTGAACGCGATCAGGTTGTTATCGAAGCCGACAAGGGAGAGGTCTTCCGGAACGCGCAGGCCCGCCGCTCGGCATCGGTCTAAAAGCTGTGATGCCATCTCATCGTTGTAGCAGAATATCGCAGTCGGCCCGTCCGCACGCGCCAGTGCGCTCATCAGAGCGGCGATTCCCTCATCGCTGTCAGTAAAGTCGCTTCCGACGGCGCCCTGCACCGGTTCGAGGGTGGCATAAAACCCCTCGCGGCGCAGGCGAGCAGAAGGCACAAAAGTTTTGCCATGCCAGAAGTAAGCCAGTCGCCGGTGCCCCAGGTCAAGCAGATGGTTGACAGCAAGCCGGGCGCCCAGAAAGCTATCCGTGTGTACCTGCCAGGCGCCATGCTCGCGCCCGATTGTCACGCACGGCACCCCCGCCGCCAGTGCCTCCTGCACGAAGTTCTCGGCATGGTCTTTGACCACCAGGATGACGCCATCGGCCCGGCGATCCGTGATGTCCCCGAGCGAGATCTGCCGGGAAGCATCCTCGGAAAGGAGCAATGGGTTCAGTCCTGCCTCAAAGCCCGCGGAAGCGAGGGCAAGTACCAGATCGCGGTAATGGATGTTACCGGTCTGTTCTGACGAGGCGCTCAAAACCGAGGCGGGGCAAACGATACCGACCGTATTCATGCGACCGGATCGGAAGGCGGCAGCGAGAGCGTTGCGCCGATACCCGACTCGCTCGGCGGCCTCAAAGATCCGGCGACGCGTGACCTCAGGAACCCTCGTCCCCATCCGGCTCGACAGCACGTAGCTGACCGCCGTACGGGAGACTCCCGCCTCCTGAGCCACATCTGTGATTGTCGGGCGCGGCTTGGCGGGGGTCTCCGAAAGCAGTTCCGATTTTAGCCTGGTTTGCGTCATTGCGGCTTTCCGTTCGGCCTTGGTGTACCGATTCACCAGATTTGAAGATATTGTTGCACAGTTTTGGTTGGACGGCAAGTGCCCGAAACTATTTTTGTGAAAGGAGAAGCGAGAGGGCTGGCGGGAGGCTGCGCATAAAGGGCCAAATCTCTTTTCGCTTTGCGTGTTAGAGATGACTTCAGGCAGGGTAATCCTTCTAAGCGGGGCATCAGAAAGTAACCGTCGGCCCCACATTGAAAGAGGAAGGAATCATCGCCGTGATACTCCGACCAGCTATGAGCCAAACCATCAATCAGAAACCAGTCACCGCCAGCATTCACCGGGTTCTTGTCGCCGCCGCGCTGGCTACTTTAACACTCTCATCCGCCGCTTATGCCCAGACCAACAGCAGCAGCGGTGTTAACCGGAGATCTGCGGCGCAGGCAGCGCAGCCTCCCGCAGTCAACCCTTCGGCTGCAAAGGCGACCGGCACTGCTCCCGTGGTCGGCACGGTTCGCCCCGCCAAACGGGCGACCGCGAAAACCACGAAACCACGCGCCTCCGCAAGCCGCGCCACCGCGCCGCGCCCGGTCAAGATCACGATTCGTGGCACGCGCCAGGACACCCAGCGGGCACGACAGCAGGGTGCTGAATCTCTGCGCCAGGCAAATGTCGCGGCAGCCGCGGCGCGGGATGCCGCGAACAATCCGCCGGTGGATACGACGATGACCACCCGGACCGATGGCGGCTACAACAACTTCTATGGATACGGACCGAACAGCTTCCTGGCACCGGGTTCTCAGCTTGTTCCAAACCCCGTGTATCCGACCAGCACCACTGTGCCGGTGACGACAGTCTCACCCCAGGACCTGAATGCAGGCTACGGGTCGGGGTTGATCCTGCCCTACGGCAACTACTACGGTGGATACAACAATCTCGGCGGTTATAGCAGTGCGTTTACCACCTACCGATTCGGCTTCTAGCCGAGCCATTGGTGCCCACCGCAGGCAAAAGCCCCGGACCGTAGCCTACTGCGATCTGGGGCTTTCCAGCCAGTGCCGACCGCCGTTTCAGCGTGCGCGGCGGCCTTCGCGGATCGCCTTGAACGTACGCTCCAGACCGATGGTGGGGTCCGTGTCTGTTCCCGCGGCGGCGCGGTGAGCCGCCAGCCGGGAGCGCGAGAAGTTAAAGGGATCGCTGCGCGTCAGTACCAGGTCAATTCGCTGACCACTGGCAAAACCAACGGTGGGGACCGAGGCACCGAAGGTCAGTTCCAGCCGGACCTGATCCGTGCCGGAGGTCCTCAGAGCGAGGCTGTCCCCAAACAGGTCGAGGAAGTATTCACCGTCATCCGGAACGTTGCCGTCCCGGTTGAAGCTGGTGCCCTCAAAGAAGAAGTCGTCAATCCGGTTCGTGTTTGGCAGGTCGAACCGGCAGAAGACGGTGGCAGTGCCATCCGAGGCCACCGTCAGCAGGGTGAGGACATCCACCCCGCTGATACGCGCCAGACCATCGAACGTGCCCTGCAGGTTCCCATTTGGGCGGTTGAACGACGATGGATTGTAGCGGTCCGCGACCCAGTTAAAGTCGCTAGGTGAACCGTTTACCTGCTCCGTTCGCCCCTCGATCCGCCCGCCGCGCACCTGACCGAAGGTCCGAAAGCCCGCAAGGTCCTGGCTGAAATTGCCGTTCGAGTCCACCTCCGACTGCCCATAATCGGCAACCTCGTTGTCTGGAAAGATACTCCAAAACGTCATCAGGCCATCCCGATCAATACTTGCGGAGACAGTGGGCCGGTTCGCCCCGCCCAGGGTGCGATAAGTGCCGGTGTAGCGCCCCCCGGAATCGTTATCGTCCCCGCCCCCGCCGCAGCCCGCAAGCGCGGCGGCTCCCATCAGCAGCGCGGCTCCGGTCAGAAATCCGCGCCGGGTGGTCGGGATCGGAATCGCTGTCACTAACACAATGTCCTGGTCGTTTTTTTTCATTTCAAGTGCTTCCTTGATTGCGTGTTCGGCGGTCGGAATGATTTGGTGCCGCTTTCTTTTCTGAAGAACGTCACTCCTGGCAGGCAAAGTGACAGAAAGTGACGGATCGTGACGCAAAAAGAATATTCAGCCTGGGATAAGCGGGAACAGACTGGAATAGGCTAATAGATGCGCTGCACGGAGACGGATTGTGCCCGGAAGGTATTGTTCCCCCATAAGGTCAAAAGGGAGACATCCGCAGCATCGCGCCCATATGCGATCGGCACCAGAGCGGGGCGGACACCCTGAAACGTGGAGTCCACGTTATGCCACGCGCCGCCCAGAAATACCTGGGTCCAGCCATGGAAATCCGGTGGGTCCAGGTCCAGGCAATAGCCGCTGACATACCGGGCGGGAATCCCCAGCGCACGGCAAAATGCGATCGTCAGATGGGCAAAATCGCGGCATACTCCGACACGCTGGACAGCGGTATCGTAAGCCGATGTCAGGGCATCCGTCGTGCCATACTGATACTCGACATGGGTACGGACCCAGTCCGCGATGGCGCGGACGCGCGTCCCTCCCTGGGGGATACTGCCAAACTCGCCCAGTGCAAGGCGCGCGAGCTGGTCGGACTGGCAATACCGCGACGGTAGCGTGTATACCAGCACGCTGGGCGGCAGATCTCGCGGGGCATGCTCCAGGGCACTGTCGGGAACCGCCCGGTTTTGCGGCGTTTCGACCGTCGCAGCGAAATCGAACGTGAACAGACCCGGCGGCGCGATGAGCCGCCGCAGCGGATTTCCCAGGCCGTCGCTCGCAAGTTCCGCGTAGGGTGTCGGCGAGGTGCGCAGCGACTCCTGCAGAACCTCGTGCGCTTCGCCTTTCAGACGCGGCTCGACCATCAGCAGGAGAAAGGTCTCCCGCGGAAGGTCGTAATCAGCGGTTGCGGAGAGCGAAAGCTGCATGATAGCCGTGTTGTACCCGAATACTCGGCATTGTTTTCGCGGGATTAAAGTCCCACGAAAACAATTTCGGCAGCCACGTCCGAAAACGGCGAGAGGCAGCGTGGCGTACCCGCTATAACGAAGCTATGGAACTCCTGCGACTGATGGATCTTACGCCCGACCACTGCTACCAGGCGCTGCTGACCCACGATCACCGCTTCGATGGCGTGTTTTTCGTGGGCGTTTCGACCACGGGAATCTACTGCCGAACCGTCTGCCCAGCCCGGACGCCGCAGCGGGAACGCTGTTCTTTTTATCCTAGCGCGGCATCAGCCGAGCGGGCGGGGTTTCGGCCCTGCCTGCGCTGCCGCCCCGAACTCGCGCCGGGAAACGCCCGCATCGACTCTTTAGGCCGCCTCGCCTCTACGGTCGCGAGCCATATCGAGGACGGGGCGTTGACCGAGGGGACTGTGACCGATCTCGCGTCTGAGCTGCGGATCAGTGACCGACATCTGCGCCGGGTGACACTCAGCGCATTTGGCGTCTCGCCCATCGAGCTGGCGCAGACACAGCGGCTTCTTCTGGCGAAACGCCTACTGACAGATACCGATCTTCCCGTGGTTCAGGTCGCCTTTGCCAGCGGCTTTTCCAGCCTGCGGCGGTTCAACGCGCTGTTCAAAGAGCGTTATCGGTTAAACCCGACCGACCTTCGCCGGACCCGCGCTTCGGTGGCTTTGCCCGCGACACTTGTTTGCGAGGTGGCCTATCGTCCGCCGTTTGAATGGGATGCCCTGCTGCGGTTCCTGGGCGCACGAGCGGTAGGCGGCGTGGAGACGGTCGAGGGACAGCGTTATCTGCGGGCGGTGGCGTGGAAAAATCATCGTGGCTGGATAGCGGCGGAGCCATCGCGCAAAAATCACACGCTTCTTATCACGCTTTCCGCATCGCTTGCGCCCGCTGTGCTGCCGATTCTCGCCCGTGTCAAGCGGCTGTTCGATCTTCACGCAGAGCCAAAGCAGATCGCCGCGCACCTGGGACCGCTTGCCGAAGCGCATCCCGGACTGCGGGTTCCCGGCGCGTTCGACAGCTTTGAGACGACGGTGCGGGCGATCCTCGGTCAGCAAGTGAGTGTCCGGGCCGCGACCACGCTGGCGGGACGCTTCACCGCCGCGTTCGGCGAACTAATCCAGACGCCGCACGCTTCTTTGGCGCACCTGCCCCCGACAGCGGAACGAATCGCCGGGCTGGAAACGGCGGAGATAACGGCTTTAGGGATCACGCAGGCGCGGGCGAACTCTATCCTGGCACTGGCCCGCGCGGTTGCGAGCGGTGGCCTTTCTCTGGAACCCGGCAGCGATGTCGAGGAAACCATGACGCGGCTCAAAACCCTGCCGGGGATCGGAGAGTGGACCGCACAGTATGTCGCGATGCGCGCCCTGTGCTGGCCCGATGCGTTTCCTCATACCGACCTCGGTATCTGCAAGGCGCTCGGCGAAACAGACCCGAAGCGTGTGCGCGGGATAGCGGAAGCGTGGCGTCCCTGGCGCTCTTATGCCGTGATGCACCTATGGAAATCCCTGGAGAAAATCGGATGACAGTTTACACAATAACGGAAAGCCCTGTCGGGCCACTACAGCTCATCTCAAACGGCGACGCGCTGACGGGGCTGTTTATGAACCAGCATAAAAATGGCCCGGAAACGGGCGAGGACTGGATGCGCGACGACGAAAACGCCCTGCTGATCGAAACGCGCACACAGCTTGCCGCCTACTTCGCGGGCGAGCGGAAGACCTTCGATCTGCCGATGTCGCCGCGTGGGACAGACTTTCAGCGGCGCGTTTGGAGTGCGCTAAGCGACATCCCGTATGGCGTTACGATCTCCTACGGCGAGCTGGCGCGGCGCATCGGCGATCCGAAAGCCTCGCGAGCGGTCGGCATGGCGAACGGCAGCAATCCCCTTTCGATCATTGTTCCGTGCCACCGGGTCATCGGCGCAAGCGGTAAGCTCACTGGGTATGGCGGAGGGATCGAACGAAAGCGGGCGCTGCTGGCACTGGAGGGGTGTCTGCCCGGTGGCGGCGCCCCCTCCTTCTCTTTCGATCAGTCCGTCACGCCGAGCGTTGCAAGCAGGAACGCGTAGTCGAGAGCGGTCTCCCGCAGGGCATCGTAGCGGCCCGACGATCCCCCATGGCCCGCTGCCAGGTTAATATGGAAGAGCAGCGGGCTGGGGTCGGTTTTCAAGGTCCGCAGGCGGGCGACATACTTGGCAGGCTCCCAGTACATGACCTGCGAATCGTTCAGCGACGTTCGCACCAGCATCGCGGGGTACGCTTTCCGCTCCAGATTATCGTAGGGTGAATAGGAGAGCATGTAGCGATAGGCAGGCTCCTCATGGGGGTTTCCCCACTCCAGATACTCCCCGACCGTGAGCGGCAGGGTGTCATCGAGCATGGTGTTGATGACATCCACGAACGGGACCACGGAAACCACGGATCGGAACAGTTCAGGCCGGGCGTTAACGACCGCGCCCATCAGCAGGCCGCCCGCGCTGCCCCCCATGATCGCCAGGCGGTCCGAGGTGGTGATCCGCTCTTCCACCAGATATTCCGCGCAGGCGATAAAGTCGGTGAAGGTGGTCTTCTTCGCCATCATCTTGCCGGCATCGTGCCACGGTTTGCCCAGTTCGCCCCCGCCCCGGATATGCGCGATCGCGAAGACGATCCCCCGGTCCAGCAGCGACAGCCGATTCGCGCTGAAACCCGCGGGCATGGAGATCCCATAAGAACCGTAGCCGTAAAGCAGACAGGGCGCGGGCTGACCGTCCTCCGCCACCCCTTTTTTGCGGACGAGCGAGAGAGGGATTTTGGTGCCGTCGCTCGCGGTGGCGTGACGGAACTCGGAAACATACTGGGTCCGGTCGTAAGGGCCGAGAACCGGCGTCTCTTTGAGCAGGGTCCGCGCGCGGGTATTCAGATCGTAGTCAAAGACCGAGAGTGGTGTGATCAGTGACTGGTAGCGAAACCGGAAGGTGTCTGTGTCGAACTCCCGGTTGATATCACCGGAAACGCTGTAAGTCGGCTCCGGAAAGGGGATGGCGTGATCGTCGCCGGTTTTCAGACTCCGGACAAAAAGGCGTGGCAGGCCCCCCTCACGCTCGGTGACAACCAGGTGCCGCGCGAACAGATCGTGGTCTTCCAGCATCACGTCGGGCCGATGCGCGATCAGTTCCGCCCAGTTCTCCTCACTGGGGGTGGCGGTCGGCGCGGTGACCAGACGGAAATTGACGGCGCCGCGGTTGGTGCGGATATAGAAAAGCCCGTCCCGGTGATCCACATAGTATTCGTGTTCCGCCTCGGGATCACGCGGCGCGATCCGGGTCAGGTCGTCCTGCGGGCGGTCAGAGCGCAGAAAGTGTATCTCGGTCGCGGTGGACGAGGCAGAGCCGACAAACAGGTACTGCCGGTCCCGCGACCGGTATGCAAAAGCGCGAAATAGGGCGTCCGGCTCTTCGTAGACGACGCTGTCTTCCACAGGGCTTTGCCGCAGGTGCCGCAGCACACGGTACGGGCGCTTGGCGGCATCCTCCGTCGTGTAGAAAAGGGTGGCGTTATCCCCGGCCCAGACGACGCTGCCGACCTTCTCGATAACATCGGGAAGCAGTTCGCCGGTCCGAAGATCCTTGATCCGCAAGGTATATTCGCGGAAGCCGGTCTCGTCGGTGGAGTAGGCGAGCAGAGTGCCATCATCACTGACCGCATACGCACCCAGCGACAGGAACGCCTTTCCCTCCGCCAGGAGGTTCAGATCCAGGGTAATCTCTTCGTCGGCATCGGGGGCGTCCTTGATCCGGCAATAGATCGGGTATTGTTTTCCCTCGGTGGTACGGGCATAGTAACGCCAGCCGCCCTGCCGGTAGGGGACAGAAAGATCGGTCTCCTGAATCCGTGCCAGCATCTCGTCGTAAAGCGCGGACTGTAACGTTTCGGTAGGTTGCAGTACAGCGGCGGTGTAGGCGTTCTCCGCCTCCAGATAGGCAGTGACCTCCGGCGTCCCTTTCTCGCGCAGCCAGAAATAGTCGTCGGTACGCGTTTCGCCGTGACGGGAATCGGTGGTCGGACGCGGGGCAGCGACCGGCGGTATGGCGGCAGTGGCGTTCAGTTCAAGCGGCACGCGGGGGTTCTCCAGTTCGGGGGCGTTTCAGGTGTTTTACCATAAGCACCCCTTAATCGTCGCACCTTCCATCAGCAAACGTACCCTTGACATCTTACGACAGCCGTCGTATGATGAACTCAAAATAATACGACGACTGTCGTAATAAAGGATCGGCGAAGGGTTTATGGGACGAAAAGCGAGTGTGGGACGTGCGGAATCTGAGGTGCTTCGGTATGTGGCAGATCGTCACCCGGTCACGGTTCGCGAGACCGCCGACCACTTTGCCGAAGCGCGGGGTCTTGCCAAAACCACGATCCTCAATGTCATGGAGCGGCTGCGTGAAAAGGGCTTCCTCACCCGAGAGCCGGGAGAAGGCGGCTTCCGCTACTCGCCCTCTCAGCCCAAAGGCCGCCTGATGCGCGATCTAGTACGCGACTTCGTCGATGAGATGCTGGGCGGGTCCTTGGAACCATTTACCGCCTATCTCGCTGACAATCCCAAGATCAACGACGCGGAACTCGCCCGGCTCAAAGAGGTCATTGCCCAGATGGAGGAAAAGGAGGCGAGTCATGAGTGAGGCGCTTCTTGCCGCGCTGTGGCGAGCTTCCTGGCAGGGTGGCCTGGCGGTCGCTGTTTTGTGGTGTTTTTGCCGCGCTCTGGAGAAACGCCGCTGGTTTTCCGCCGACCTCCGTTGCTGGCTCTGGCGTGCCGCCTACCTCAAGCTGCTAATCAGCCTTGCGGTTTCGGGCAGTATCGTTTTGCCGATTCTACCCGCCGCAAAAATGCCGGAGCCGCCCTCCGTCGTCTCACCGTCACCGCCAGCAACTAACGAGGATGCCACTATCAGGTCAGCCTCCCTCGACACGGTTTCAGCACTGCTGCCGCCTGCAGTATCTGCCACATCGCCGCTCCTCTCCTGGCAAGAGACAGTCCTGCTTTTTTACCTGCTCGGCGTTGGTGTGTGCCTTGTCCGGGTTATTCGTGCGGGTCT